>NZ_LYSP01000032.1:0-80281 GCF_001728945.1 Pseudomonas sp. ENNP23 | reverse complement strand
GCTGCCATCGCGGGCGCGCACCTGCCGGGCCAGGGGCGGGAACAGGCGGAACCAGCCGGGCGCCTCCGGCACGCTCTCGACAAAGCCGCCGAGGGCTTCCAGCTCACGCAGCAGGCCGGCGCCCTCCCCCGGGCCGAACAGGTATTCGCAGAGGTCGGCATTGAAGCGCGGCAGGTGCACCAGGGCGTGCCAGGCTTCGCTGAGCTCCTGGCCCAGGCCGGCGAACAGTTCGTGATCCAGGTAGCCCATGAGGGTGGTGGACAGGGCCTGGCGCTGCAGCGGATCGGCAAAGCCCCACTCCACCGGCTCCAGCAGGGCCATGCGCACCCCGGCGCACCAACCGCCGGTGCGCTCGTGCAGGCGCGCGGGCGCATCGGTCGGCCAGGGCTGGCGGGAGTCCCGCAGCAGCGGCACCAGTTCGTTGGACTGGAAGGCCAGGGTGGCGGCGTCGAACTCCAGCAGGTCGCCGTCGATCAGCAGGCGCGGGAGGTTGCAGGCGGGGCGGCGGCGGGTGCTCAGCCACCAGGTGATGGCGCCGCCACTGGCGGCGATGAGTCGGTCGAGGCAGGCGTCGAGGGCGGGGTCGGGTTGGCGGGCGTAGTCGTCCAGCATCAGCCAGGTGGGGCTGCGCCAGACGGCCAGGGCGCGCAGCAGGCTGGGCTCGTCGTCCGCCTCCAGCCCGAGCGCGGAGGCGAGGATGGCGCGCAACCCGGCCTCGCCCTCGCTGCCGCCCAGGGGCAGCCAGTGCAGGGCATGGCCCGGGGGCCGGCGCTGGGCGCACTCCAGCAGCAGCACGCTCTTGCCACAGCCGGCGGGCGCACAGAGCAGGCGCAGGCGCGCGGCGCTGGCCAGCAGGGGTTCCACCAGCCGGGGACGGGCGACATGCAGGGCCGGCAGCCTGGGCAGACACACCGGTGGCGCGATGAGGTTCAGTGAGGACATGCCGGCTGCCTCTTGTTCTGTTCAGGGCTGCTCGTGGCGCCACCCTAGGCGCGAGGGGTGGGCTTGTTGAAGGATCATTCAGCCCTCTGATCCGGGGCCATAAGGGACGGGGCCGAGTGTGCGGTGCCAGGCTGGTCATCGAACGTTGCGAATGGATTGCGGTGCGCCTTGCCAGGCGAGCCGCGAGGAGGATTGGGACACCGCCACAAAAAAGCGGCCCGAAGGCCGCTGTCATGCGTCACTGACAAGCAAGGGACCGCGCACGTCCTTGTGCGCGGGTGGGACAACTAGCGAACGCCGGCGTTGCGCAGGGCGGCCGGGGTGTAGTCGGCAGCCTTGCCGACGAAGCCGAACTCGAAGCTGCGCTTCTCTTCGTTCTTCATGCCCAGGGCCAGGTAGCGGCCGGCGATGATGTCGTACAGCGCCTCCAGGGTGTAAGCCGGTACCTGGTGATGGTAGTAGAACTGGGCGTGGCCCTCGGCGACGCGCCACAACTGGCCACGACCGTCGTAGTGGTCCACCAGGGCCACCTGCCAACTGTCTTCGTCGATGTACATGTGGCGCTTGGCGTAGATGTGCCGCTCACCCGGTTTCACCGTGGCCACCACCTCCCACACGCGGTGCAGTTCGTAGCGGGTCAGGTCCTGGTTGATGTGGCCGGCCTTGATGATGTCGTCGTACTTGAGCGAGGGCGAGTCCAGCTTGTAGCTGTTGTAGGGGATGTACATCTCCTTCTTGCCCACCAGCTTCCAGTCGTAGCGGTCCGGTGCGCCGGAGAACATGTCGAAGTTGTCCGAGGTGCGCAGGCCGTCGGCGGCGGTGCCGGGGCCGTCGTAGGCCACCTGGGGCGCACGGCGCACGCGGCGCTGGCCGGCGTTGTAGATCCACGCCAGGCGCGGCTCCTTCACCTGGTCGAGGGTTTCGTGCACCAGCAGCACGTTGCCGGCCAGGCGCGAGGGGGCGGTGACCTGCTGCTTGAAGAAGGTCAGCACGTTCTCGCCCTTGGCGGCCGGCAGGTCGGGCATCTCCTGGGGCACGGCCACTTCTTCCTCGAAGCGGATGGGGGTGTAGGAGCCGTTCACCTGGGGCGTGGCCTGGGTGATGACCCGACGCAGGTTGCCGCCCCGGTAGCGGGTGACGTGGTTCCAGATCACCTCGACGCCGCTCTTGGGGATGGGGAAGGCGTAGTAGCGGCTTTCGGTGAAGTGGGCGAGGCCGTTGCCATCGTTGATGGGCTGGACGTACAGCGCGCTTTTCTTCGCCGCGTCCTGCACCGCCTGGGGCACGTTCACCGTGCGGTGGGTGGGGTACACCGGGATGCGGTAGGTCTCGGGGTAGCGCTTGAGCATCGCCACCTGGCCGTCGGAGAGCTTGTCCTTGTACTGGTCCACGTTCTGCGCGGTGATGGTGAACAGCGGTGTCTCGTTGGCGAAGGGGTCGGCGAGAAAGCCCTTGGCGTCCACGGCCCCGGCGTCCTTGCCGATGCCGCCGGTCCAGGCGGGGATACTGCCGTCGGCATTGCCGGCCTGCTCCGCGCCCAGGGGGGTGAGGGTGGTGCCGAGCTGGGCGGCTTCATCGGCGGAAACTGCGGCCATCACCTGGCTGGCCAGCAGGCTGAGGGCCAGGGCGGTGCTTTGCAGGAGGGTCTTGCGCATAGTCGTTTCGTCCACTCAGAAGTTCATGCCGAAGCTGACGGCGAGGAAGTCGCGGTCCACCAGGGTGTTGTACTTGCCGCCGAAGAAGTCGGTGTAACTGAGGCTGGCGGTGTAGGTGTTCTGGTAGTCGGCATCGAGGCCGATGCTCAGGGCCTTGGCGCCTTCGTTGAAGAGGCCGTTGGGGCCGTAGCCGTCGACGTCGTGGGACCAGGCCACGTTGGGCTTGAGGTTGATGCCGGCGATGACGTTGGCGTAGTCCAGCACAGCGCGGGTGCGGTAGCCCCAGGAAGTGCGGGTGACGAAGCCGTGGGTGTCGCCGCCGAAGCCGTAGGTGCCGTAGACCGAGTCACGCCCGTAGCGCAGCTCGCGGGGGTTCTCCAGGCCGCCGACGCGGGCCAGGCCGACTTCGCCCACCAGGGTCAGGCGCTCGGCACCCAGGACCTGGTCGAAGAAGTGGGTCAGGGTGGTCTGCACCTGGGTGATTTCCTTGCGCCTGTAGCCGGTGTTGTCGGCGCCGGCCGAAGTGGCGATGGGCGAGGCAGTGCCACCGGCCAGCGGGTTGACCAGGGCCAGGGTCACGTCGTTGGTGTTGAGCTGGATCGGTGCGTTCGGGCGGTAGCTGATCTCGCCGCTCCAGGCGGTGCCGGTGGGCAGGGTGGTGGAGAAGCTCAGGCCGTAGAGCCGGATGTCCTCGGGGTACTCCAGGTAGTAGCGGCCGTTGCCCAGCAGGGTGCTCTGCGCCAGCCCAGCGCCCGAACCGGCAACGATGCCGTTGGCCGTGCTGATGATCCCGGGCAGTGCGGCGAGGGTCGCGGCGCTGGCGGTCTGGGTGCCCACCAGCGGCGTGCGGCTGTGGTAGTTCATGAAGTACGCGCCGTACTCGGTCTCGTCGCCCAGCCAGCGCAGGGCTACGCCGAACTGGCCGGAGTCGCGGGCGTCGCGGTCGCCACCACGGGGCAGGATCACGCCCTCGCGGGCCACCTGGAAGCCCTGGCCGAAGCCCGCGGCGATGGGCTGCAGCGGCGCGATGGCCGGGGAGCCCACGGTGTAGCCGGTCACACAGCCATCGGCGGCCACGTCGCCACCGAAGAAGGTGCCGCAGTTGTCCAGCACGGTCTGGTCCCATTCCAACTGGTAGAAGCCTTCCACGCTGAGCTGGTCGGTGAGGGTCTGGGACAGGTAGAACATGTTCACCGGGATCAGGCCTTCCTTGATCTCGGCGCCGGGACGGCGGAAGGCGGAGACGTCCACCGGGTTGATGGCGTTGATGCTGTTGCCGATGAAGGTGCTCTCGCCCCAGCTCACCACCTGCTTGCCGAGGCGGACGTTCCCCGGCAGGTCGGCGATTGTGTAGTTGTGGTAGACGAACGCATCCAGCAGTTGCGCGCCGGCGGACTTGGAGCCCTCCTTGCGATTGTGGTCGCTGATGGGCTTGAAGCGGCGGTCCTCGTCCTTCAGCTCGAAGTCGTACCAGTACTTGCCGCGCAGGAAGATGCCGGTGTCGCGGTACTTCAGCTCCAGGTCGTGGATGCCCTTGAAGATCTTCGAGAAGGTCTCGCCCTTCTTGAAGTTGAGGCGGCCGTCGTCACCGGTGGACGACTGGCCCTTGCCGCCGTTCACGGTGCTGATCAGGTCCGGGTCGCCGTTGCGCATGGACCAACTGGCGCCGACGGAGAGCGAGGAGTCGAACTGCCCCTCGATCTCGCCGATGTTGAAGTCCACGGCCTGGGCCTGGGTGGCGCAACCCAGGGTGATGGCGACGGCCAGCGCGTGCGGCCGGAAAACTGCGCGCGTTGTTGTTTTTGTCATGCGGCTTTCCTGGTGGGTGTAAGGAGGGCACCACCCTAACCAGTCACCCGCGCAGGCGATAAGCGCACCAAGGAGGGATTCATCCCTGTCGCTCTAAAGAGTGAATCCACCGCCGCCGCAGGCGTCTCAGAGGGCCTTGTGAGGCCGCGCGGGGCTTTGGCATCCTCCCCGCTTTGCCCCACCGGCCACCGCCATGAACGACACCGACGCCCAGACCCTGGCCACCCGCGAGGTGGTGATGCGCTATCACCTGAGCTGGAAGGCGCGCGACATCGACGCCGTGCTCGCCCTCTACCACCCCGAGGTAGAATACAACGACTTCTTCCAGAACCGCTGCATGCGCCTGGCGGAGCTGGGCGACTACGTGCGCGCCACCATGCCCAGCGCCCCGGACGACTTCCTGGTGCACAGCGACCGCATCCGCGTGGACGGCGACACCGCCTTCATCCAGTACAGCCTGCGGGTCGGCCGCAGCGGTACCTTTCGTACCAGCGAGGCCATTACCGTTCGTGACGGGCTGATCTGGCGCATCAACGAGTACGCCCTGCTGGTGGCCGATGCCCGCGCCAGCGGCGAGCCCGAGCGCTCCAGCCGCCCGGCCGCCAGCCGCCTGGGCCTCTCCGCCCGCCAGTTGAGCCTGCTGGCGCGGGACCTGGAGGACTACTTCCAGCGCAGCCAGCCCTACCTCGACCCGGCCCTGGACCTGCACCAGGTGGCCACCGCCACCGGCTACACCCGCAACCAGATTTCCTACCTGCTCAACCAGATGCTCGGCCAGAGCTTCTACCAGTACGTGAACCAGGCGCGCCTGCGTCACCTGCTGGCCCAACTGGAGGCGCAACGCTCGGTGGCACGCATCGACGAGCAAGCCTTCGCCGCCGGCTTCAACTCCCTCTCGGCCTTCTACCGCTGCTTCCGCCAGCACACCGGCCTGTCGCCCAAGGCCTACCTCAAGCGCCTGCAGGCCGAGGGCTGAGCGCCCCGCCGCCTTGTCGGCGTGCCCGCGCGCACGACAAGGCGACCGGCAGCCACTAGGCTTGCCGCCCACGATCCCTTTAGACCCGAGGAATGCCCATGCCGGCCTGGAAATCGATCAGCCTGTGGATGGACCAGCTCGACGAGCCCCTCACGCCCCGCCCGGCCCTGGGCGGCAGCCTGGAGGCCGACGTCGCCATCATCGGCGCCGGCTACACCGGCCTGTGGACCGCCTACTACCTCAAGCGCCAGGCCCCCGAACTGAAGGTGGTGGTGCTGGAGTCGGAAATCGCCGGCTTCGGCGCCAGCGGGCGCAACGGCGGCTGGCTGATGGGCAACCTGCTGGGCGAGGACCGCGCCCTGGCCCGCCTGCCCCGTGAAGAGCGCCGCGCCAGTTGGGACCTGCTCCACGGCATCCCCGACGAGGTGGCCGAGGTGCTCACCCGCGAGGGCATCGACTGCGACTACCGCAAGGGCGGCGTGCTCTACTGCGCGGCCCGCTACCCGGAGCAGGAAACCCGCCTGCGTCACTACCTCGACGACCTCCACGCCGAAGGCCTGAACGATGACGACTACCGCTGGCTCGCGCCCCACGAACTGGCCGGGCACATCCGCGTGGCCGGGGCCCTGGGCGGCCTCTACAGCCCGCACTGCGCCACTATCCAGCCGGCCCGCCTGGTGCGCGGCCTGGCCAGCGCCGTGGAGCGCCTCGGCGTGCAGGTGTTCGAACAGAGCCGGGTCACCGACTGGGCACCGGGCCGGGTCACCACGCTGCAGGGCGAGGTGAAAGCGCGCTGGGTGGTGCCCGCCGTGGAAGGCTACGCCGCAGCGCTGCCGCCCCTGGGGCGCTACCAGTTGCCGGTGCAGAGCCTGCTGGTGGCCACCGAGCCGCTGCCGGAATCCACCTGGGCCGAGATCGGCCTGGAACAGGGCCAGGCGTTCAGCGAATTCAGCCGCCAGGTCACCTACGGCCAGCGCACTGCCGACAACCGCCTGGCCTTCGGCGCCCGGGGCGGCTACCGCTTCGGCGGCCGCCTGCGGGAAGACTTCAACCTCGACGACGAGGAAGTGGGCCTGCGCCGCTACCTGTTCGGCGAGCTGTTCCCCATGTTGCGCAACGTGCGCCTGACCCACAGCTGGGGCGGCAACCTCGGCATGGCCCGGCGCTTCCAGCCGCACATGCTGGTGGACCGCGCCAACGGCATCGCCCTCTCCGGCGGCTACGGCGGCGAAGGCGTCGGCGCCACCAACCTGGGCGGGCGCACCCTGGCCGACCTCATCCTCGGCCGCGAGACGCTGCTCACCCGCCAGCCCTGGGTACTTGGCGACGGCCCGCTGGACCGCCTCGCCGCCTGGGAGCCGGAGCCCTGCCGCTGGCTCGGCTACAACGCCATCATCCGCAGCTTCGTCCACGAGGACCGGGTGCTGGCCAACCCCCACAGCGCCCCCTGGCGGCGAGCCCTGGCCGTGCGCCTGGCCGCCTTCATGGAAAGCCTCATGCGCTGACGCGGCCCCGCCGCGCAGCCCCCTCCCCCCTGATCGGAAGCCCTTGCATGAAAGCCACCCTGCTGCAGAACACCCACACCCTGCCCCTGTCCGAACCCAGCCCGGTGCCGGTGCCCGTCGGCGAGCCGGTGCCCCATACCCGCGTGCATTCCGTCGAGCGCACCGACGGCGTGGAAACCGGCGTATGGGAATGCAGCCCCGGCAAGTTCCGCCGGCAGATCGTCGAGCAGGAGTTCTGCCACTTCACCCACGGCAGTTGCACCTTCACCCCGGACGGCGGCGAGCCCATCGAGATCAAGGCCGGCGACGCCCTGCTGCTGCCCGCCAACAGCCTGGGCGTGTGGGACGTGAAGGAAACCCTGCGCAAGACCTACGTCATCATCAGCCGCTGAGCCTGGCGGCGTGGCCCGGGAGTGCTGCGCGCTCCTGGGTGAATGAATTGGCTCTACCTGCGTTAGCTGTTGTGGATTCAACGAAAAGGCTCAAGCACGACGCTTTCAGGACGATTCTGGATTCCTGGCACACCCACCGCATGGGTTTCGCTTCGCTCTACACCATCCTACGAAAGCCGCCAGCCACGGCGTCCACCCGGTGGTGATACGCACATCAACGTGAAGTATTGAGCATCGATGTTGGAGCAGCGGCCAAACGCCCCTTTCAGGAGGCCGAGCGCAATCGTCGTTTCAGGGGTTGAGCGACATGGATGTCGCGAAAGGCGTACTGGGCCATGGATGGCCCGTTACGCCGGGCCCCTGAAACGATGATGGAGCGAGGGAACCCGACGCAGTCGGGCCGTATGCAGGGGCGAGCCTCTTTGGTTTCTTTCTTGGCGATTGAAGAAAGAAACTCGCCCGGCAAGGCGAAACAGACCCCATCAGCAAGACTCGGCAATCAACCGGGCTCCAAATCCTCCAGCAACACTTAACGCAGACAGAGCCAATGAATTCGCCCCTACAGGGGAAGCGCCGTGGCAGATGCCAGGCGTAGGGTGGAGGTCGCTCTTTACCTCCACCAAACAAATGCCATCGGTCACACCGAGCCTGCCAATTCGCGGTTGAAACCGCTCCCACGGACGGTGTTCAGCGAACGAATCTGTGCCCACAACCCGCCGTCAGGAAAACTGCCCGTGACGCCCCTTGCCGGCGCTGAAGGCCTGGGCGCCGGCGCGGGTTTCGCCACTGTGGATAACCGCCAGGCCGCCCTCGAATTCATGGGCGATGGCGGCCTCGAACGGCAGGTTCCACTGGGCATAGGCGCTGGCGCGGTCGGCGAGCAGGCAGCGCTGCGGAAAGGCGGCGATCTCCCGCGCCAGGGCTTGCGCCGCCTCCAGCGCCGACCCGGCCGGCACCACGCGGTTCACCAGGCCGATGGCGAGCGCCTCGGCGGCCTGCACCGGGCGCCCGGTGAGGATCAGGTCCAGCGCCCGCCCCTGGCCGACGATGCGCGGCAGGCGCACAGTGCCGCCGTCGATCAGCGGCACGCCGAAGCGCCGGCAGAACACACCGAGCACGGCGTCCGCGGCCATCACCCGCAGGTCCGCCAGCAGCGCCAGCTCCAGGCCGCCGGCCACGGCATGGCCTTCGATGGCGGCGATCAACGGCTTGGCCAGTTGCATGCGGCTCGGCCCCATGGGTCCGTCACCGTCCACCTCCAGGCGGTTGCGCCGCTCGCCGTCTTCGGCCACCGCCACCAGGTCGGCACCGGCGCAGAAGGTGCCGCCGCTGCCGGTGAGCACCGCCACCCGCGCGTCATCGTCAGCCTCGAAGGCCCGCAGCGCCGCAGCCAGGGCCTCGGCAGTGGGCCGGTCGACGGCGTTGCGCACCTGCGGGCGGTCGATGGTCAGGGTGGTGATGGGGCCGTGCTTTTCGACGCGGATGCTCATCGGGGACTCCTTGGGGGGTAAACGCAGGCATGAAAAAGGCCGGCAAGATTGCCGGCCTTCACCCTAGTGCGTTCCCGGGGAGGTGTTCAGCCTGCTGGCGGAATTCCCTAGGAGTCTGGCGGGATCAACCCGTGTATTTCTGCAGGTTGGCCATCATTTCCTTGAGGGCTTCGACGTTGTCCGCCGGGTGGGCGGCGCCTTCGAAGTCGCAGATCTGCTGCCAACTGGCGGCCACGTCTTCGACGCTGAAGCCCTGGCGCGGATCGAAGCCGGCGCCCAGGCTGCGCTCCCAGCGCACCTTGCCGATCCAGCCGCCGCCCACTTCGAACAGGCCGGAGGTTTCCTGGCACTGCTCGCTGCCGAGGAACACCACCAGGGGGCTGACCAGCTCGGGCTTGAGCTGCTCGAACACCTGGGGCGGGATCAGGCCTTCGGTCATGCGGGTGCCGCCGGTGGGGGCGATGGCGTTGACCAGGATGTTGTTCTTGCGGCCTTCGATGGCCAGGGTGCGGGTCAGTCCGTAGAGGCCGAGCTTGGCCATGCCGTAGTTGGACTGGCCGAAGTTGCCGTAGATGCCGGAGGTGGACGAGGTGAAGATCACCCGGCCATAGCCCTGCTCGCGCAGGTGCGGCCAGGCGGCGCGGGTGACCTTGTAGGCGCCTTCGACGTGGACCTTGTAGACCAGCTCCCAGTCGGCGTCTTCCATCTTGTGAAAGGTCTTGTCGCGCAGGATGCCGGCGTTGTTGACCACCACGTCGATGCGGCCGAAGTGATCCAGGGCTGTCTGCACGATCCTGTCGCCGTCGGTGACGGAGTCATGGTTGGCCACGGCGGTGCCGCCCGCTTCGCGGATCTCGGCCACCACGCGGTCGGCGGCGGAGGCGTTGGCGCCCTCGCCATGGGTGCTGCCGCCCAGGTCGTTCACCACCACCTTGGCGCCGTGCTTGGCGAACAGCAGGGCATGGGCGCGGCCAAGACCGCCACCGGCGCCGGTGACTATGACCACTTTGTCTTCGAAACGGATCGATTCGCTCATGCAATGGACTCCAGGGCAGTTTCGGGTATCGGCCGAGTGTCCTGCAGTGCTGCCCGGCCGACAAGAAAGGTCGACGGCCATGAATGGTGGGCGATAACGGCGGGGGATGGCCGGGCGCGTCGCAGAGCGCCCGGCGGCGGCTCAGTCGAAGGGCATGAACAGCGCGCCACGCGGGCGCAGCTTGAACAGCCACCAGTTGTAGAAGGTGCAGAGCAGGGTCACCAGCAGGCAGGCGACGAAGCAGCCGACGCAACTGAACCAGACCCAGGGGGCGTTCTCGTAGTAGGCGGCGTAGGCCACCAGGCCGAAGCTGGCCAGCAGCAGGAGGATCGCCAGGCCACGCCCGGCGATGCGGAAGAAGGGATGCAGCAGCACCAGCAGCTTGTACAGCATGTGACCTCCGAGCCCGGGCACTGAGCCCGGGCGCATCTTGGAAAGTGAGGCCGCGATGCTAGGCCGAGGAGCCGCTGGCAGGCTGCCGGATTATTCCGAATGCACTACCGGACGGCTCCGGGAAGCGCCCCTAGGCGAACGTCCAGTAGCCGGCGCCTGCAGCGGCCACGCCCCCGAGGGCGGTCAGTTGCAGGAGTCGACGTCGTTTCATGCAGGGTTCTCCAGGGCCTGGCGGAACGCCAGGTAATGCTGCAGGACCTGGTTCGGTGCCTCGGTCTGCGGGTAATGGCCGATGTGTTCGAGGAGCACGGTGTCGGGCTCGGGGATCAGCTCACGGTAGCGCGCCACCATGTGGGCACCGGAGATGGGGTCGACGACACCGTCGATCAGCCGCAGCGGTACGCCGCCTTTCTGCATGGCGGCCACCCAGCGGTCGCGCTGCTCGCGGCGCTCGGGGATGTAGCGGATCAGCCGGTGCATCACCGCCGGGCCATCGTGGGCGGCCACCAGGCTCCAGAAGTCGTCCAGTTCCGCTGCCGAAGGCTGGGTCGCCGGGCCGAAGATCTTGCCGAAGTTCGCCCCCAGCTTGGCGCGGGAAAAAAACCGGCCGATCAGGGCCCCCAGGGGGCTGAGCAGCAGTTTCTGCACCAGCACCGGGTGGTGGGCCTCGGGGAACAGGCCACCGTTGAGGAACACGCAACTGGCGATGCGGGCGCGGCCTTCGTGGTGCCGCGCCAGCAGTTCCTGGGCGACGCTGTCGCCGTAGTCGTGGGCCAGCAGGTGCAGCGGGCCGTCGATGCCCAGGTGGCGCACCAGGGCCTGCTGCAGGTCGGCCTGTTCCAGCAGCCGATAGTCGTGGCCGCGCGGCTTGTCGGAGTCGCCGAAGCCGAGCATGTCGCAGGCGATCACCCGGTAGCGCTCGGCCAGGGGCTGCCACAGGTAGTGCCAGTCCCAGGCGGCGGTGGGGAAGCCGTGGATCAGCAGCAGCGGCTCGCCCTGCCCGGCCGCCCAGTAGCGGATGCGGTGGCGCTGGAACAGCAGGTCGCGGCCCTGGGCGCGCCAGTCACCCAGGGGGATACCCGGCAGGGCCATCAGTCGCGGTACCCGGGGTTCTGCTGGTCGAGCTTGCGCAGCAGCGCCGGCCACGGCAGCGCGCCGCCCATGCCGGTGGGGCTCTTCATCACGCCGGCGATCATCTGCCGGGCGCCGTCGAGAATCTGCTGCGGGATGTGGATCAGTTCGCCGCCGCCGCTCTGGGCCATCACCTGCACTTCGCAGGCGCGCTGCATCGTGAACATGCCGAGGAAGGCGTCGGCGATGCTGCCGAAGGCGGTGAGCAGGCCGTGGTTGGGCAGGATCATGAAGTTGGCGCTGCCGAGGTCGGCCTGCAGGCGGGCCTTCTCCTCGTGGTGCAGGGCCACGCCTTCGTAGCCGTGGTAGGCCAGGCTGGCGAGGACGAACAGGGATTGCTGGGAGAGCGGCAGCAGGCCCTGCTTCTGTGCCGAGACGGCGATGCCAGCCGGGGTGTGGATGTGCAGCACGCAGCCGACGTCCTGGCGCACTTCGTGGATGGCGCTGTGGATGGTGTAGCCGGCGGGGTTGATGTCGTAGGGGCTGTCCATCCGCTTGTTGCCGGCCAGGTCGACCTTCACCAGGCTGGAGGCGGTGATCTCGTGGAACATCATCCCGTAGGGGTTGATGAGGAAGTCCTCGGTGCCGGGCACCTTGGCGGAGATGTGGGTGAAGATCAGGTCGTCCCAGCCGTACAGGGCGATCAGGCGGTAGCAGGCGGCCAGGTCGATGCGGGTCTGCCACTCGGCGGCGGAGACCTGGTCCTTGATGGAGGGGCTGGGCGGAGTCTGGGCAGCGGTCACGGCGATCACCTCGTTGTTGTTGTGGGTGACCGGAGTCTAGCGAGGCCGGGCCACCCCGCGAGTCGCCTTGGCAGCCATCCTGATGACCGAGGGAGTCACAGCAGGTGGGTCAGCAGGGGTGCGGCGAACAGGTTGAGCAGCCCCATCAGGACCATCACCAGGCCGGCGACGGTGCCCTCTTCGCGCCCCACTTCCTGGGCCCGGCTGACCCCGGCGCCGTGGGCTCCGACGCCGAACAGGGCGCCCCGGGCGAGGCTGCTGCGCAGCGGCAGGAAGCGGATCAGCAGGCTGCCGGCGAGGGCGCCGAACACGCCGGTGATCATCACGAACACCGCCGTCAGCTCCGGTACGCCGCCCAGGCCCTGGGCCAGGGGCATGGCGAAGGGCGTGGTGATCGAACGCGGCACCAGCGAGCGGCTCACCGGCGCCTCCAGGGCCAGGGCCTGGGCCAGCCACCAGGAGCTGGCGATGGCCACGCTGCTGCCCATCAGCATGCCCAGCGAGAGCGCCGGCCAATGCCGGGCCAGCAGGGCGCGCTGCTGCCAGATGGGCACAGCGAAGGCCACCGTGGCCGGGCCGAGCAGCAGCATCAGCCAGTGGGTGAGCCCGGCGTACTCGGCATAGGCGGTGTGCAACGGCACGGCCACCGCCAGCAGCAGCGCCGGCACCAGGATCAGCGGCGACAGCAGGTAGCGCCCGCTGCGTCGGTACAGCCAGCGGCTGAGCAGGTAGCCGCCGAGGGTCAGGGCGAGCCAGAACCAGGCCATCGGATCAGTGCTCATGGCGTTCACTCCAGCGGCACACCAGTTCCACGGTCAGGGCGGTGGCGAGCATCACCAGCAACGTGCTGACGCCGATCACCAGCAGGATGCGCCAGCCCTCGCTGCGCAGCAGCGCGCCGTAGTCCAGCAGGCTCATCAGCGCCGGGATGAAGAACAGCAGCATCTCCGCCATCAGCAGCCCGGCACCCAGTTGCAACGCTGCGGGCTGCACCCAGCCACTGGCGAAGGCGGCCAGCAGCAGGCCGAGGCCGATCACCCCGCCGGGAATCGGCCAGGCCAGCCAGGCGGCGATCTGGCCACCCAGCAGGTAGAGGGCGATGAGCACGACGAGTTGCAGGACGAGGCGGGACAAATGGCTGAGGCGGGCGCGGGACATGGGATGCACTCCTGTGATGGCGTGCAGCTTAGGGCCGGGCCTATCATCCCAAAAGCGAATTGTTCGACTTGCTCCCATTCGAGATTGGAATAGCGATGGAATTTCACCAGTTGCGCAGTTTTGTCGAAGTGGTCCGCCAGGGCGGCTTCACCCAGGCGGCCAAGACCCTGCACGCCACCCAGTCCACCATCAGCAAGCAGGTGGCCCAGTTGGAGCAGCGCCTGGGGGTGCTGTTGCTGGAGCGCAACGGTCCGCACCTGCGCTTGACCGACGCCGGCACCCTGGTGCTGCGCCGGGCGGACGTGTTGCTGCGCCTGCGCCAGGACCTCTACAGCGAGCTGGACGACCTCAGCCAGTTGGCCCGGGGCGAGCTGCGCCTGGGCCTGCCGCTGCTGGGGGGCGAGGTGATGTTCGCCGAGCTGTTCGCCGCGTACCGGCAGCGCTACCCGAACATCGTGGTGCGGCTGTTTGAGGGCGGCAGCAAGCTGATGGAGGAGGCGCTGCTGCGCGGTGAGCTGGACATAGGCGGCAGCCTCACGCCCAACGATCCGGCGCTGGCCTTCCAGCCGTTCTGCAACGAGCCGCTGGACGTGCTGCTGCCTGAAGCCCATGCGCTGGCGGGGTGTGACGGCATCGCCCTGGCGCAGTTGAGAGACGCGCCCTTCCTGCTCTACCAGCAGAGTTTCACCCTCAACGACCGCCTGCTGCTGGCGTGTCGCCAGGCCGGCTTCACCCCACGGGAGGTGGGGCGCAGCGGGCAGGCGGACTTCCTCGCGGCGCTGGTGGCCGCCGGCCAGGGCGTGGTGCTGCTGCCGCGCATCGTCGCCCGCACGCTGGAACGACCGGGCCTGCGCCGGGTGCCGCTGGTGGAGCCGGACCTGCGCTGGGACATTGCCTTCGTCTGGCGCCAGGGCGCCTACCTGTCACGGGCGGCGCAGGCCTGGCTGGATCTGTTGAAGGAATATTCGCCGCTGACGGCATCAGGCGACGCAGCAGGCTAGAGGAATTGCCGATCCAGCAGCGGCCACTGGCGCTGGGCGTCGAGGTCGTCGGCGAGCAGGCGAAAGCCATCGAACTCGAAGGCCGGGGCGACGTTGCAGCCCACCAGGGTGTAGGCCCCGAGGGCGCGTGCCGCCTGCCAGGCATGGGCGCGCACGGTGCGCTGCGGCAGGCTGCCCTCGCCCACCGGCCCGAGGCGCTCGCGGCGCAGGGCCTGGGGGTCGTCGGCGATCAGCAGCTCCAGCGGGTCGCCTTCGTAGAAGTGCCAGGTCTCGTCGGCATCCACCCGGTGCCAGCGGCTGATGCCACCGGCGGGCAGGAGGAAGAAGATCGACGAGGACATCGAACGACCATCTGCCAGGCTGCCCTCGGCCTCGAACGCCCGGCGGTAGAAGCCGCCCTCGGGGTGCGGGGCCAGTTGCAGGGCTTCGATGAGGTACGCCGCGCGCGGGTGCATCAGGCGCTGAGTGCAGCGGCGAAGCGGGCGATCCAGGGCTCGGCGTCCACTTCCGGGGTGACGGTTTCGCTGGCGTCCAGGCGCAGCATCTCCTGCACCTCGCGCAGGCCCAGTTCGGCGTGCAGTTCACGCATCATCTCGCCGCCGCAGCAGAACTGGTCGTAGCTGGAGTCGCCGAGGGCCAGCACGGCGGCGGGACGGCCGCGCCAGTCGGGAAGCTGGTCACGCAGGACGTGGTAGAGGGGCAGCAGGTTGTCGGGCAGCTCGCCCATGCCGGTGGTGGAGGTCACACTGAGGAACGCTTCGGGGCCGAAGGCCTTGAGTTCGTCGAGGGTCATCCCGGCCTTGTGCCAGGCCTCGTGGCCGGCGGCCTTGAGCAGCCGCTCGGCGTGGCGGGCGACTTCTTCGGCGGTGCCGTAGACCGAGCCGGATAGGATGGCGACTTTCATGACTTCTCCTGTTAGCGCGAAATGAATCGCATTATGCCGCAACTGGCAGTCCGCCCCCGATGTTTTAGAATCCCTGCACCTCGAACCAGGAACTCGTCATGATCAACGCCAAACTGCTCCAGCTGGTGGTCGAAGCCTCCAACGACGGCATCGTCGTCGCCGAACAGGAAGGCGACGACAACATCCTCATCTATGCGAACCCGGCGTTCGAACGGCTGACCGGCTACAGCCAGGACGACATCCTCTACCGCGATTGCCGCTTCCTGCAGGCAGGCGACCGTGACCAGCTCGGCCTCGCGGCGATCCGCCAGGCGATCAAGAAGGGCGAGCCGAGCCGGCAGATCCTGCGCAACTACCGCAAGGACGGCAGCGTGTTCTGGAACGAGCTGTCCATCACCCCGGTGCACAACGAGGCGGATCAACTGACGTACTACATCGGCATCCAGAAGGACGTGAGCCCCGAGGTCGAGGCACGCCAGCGCGTGCGTGAACTCGAGGCGGAGGTGGCGGCCCTGAAGGCCCGCATCGCGGAACTGGAGGGCTGAGGCGTCAAGGCAGGCGAGGCCGCTGCGGCGGCGCAGCGGGTTCTTCCAGGTTCTGTCAGGTGTCCAGATGGCCGTCCAGCAGGCGGCGCAGACGCAGTTGCATGGTGCGACCCTCGCTGCCCAGAGTCGCCACCGGGCTACGTTCCAGGGCGCTGCCGATCAGGTCGGCGGCTTCGCCGGCCAGGGCCAGCGGGCACTCCACCGAGAGCGCCAGGCGCCCGAGGCGCGCCGCCAGGTCGTCCGCCGGCGGGTGGTTGGAGAACACCACCAGCGCCTGGGGCGCGATCTTCTCGCACACCAGCGGCAGCTCCTGGAACGGCTGATCCAGCCCCAGCACACGGATTGCACAGTCGCCATGGCTGAGCAGCAAGGCCGCTACCAGCAGCTCCAGCTCACGGCACTCGCCCTGCAGCGGGGCGACCACCACGCAATCTTCCCCATCCCCCGGTGACAACTGCAGGCGCTGCAACACGCGCCCGCGCAGGAAGGCGTCGAAGAAGGCCCATTCGCTGGCCACGCCGTATTCATCCTGGCGCAGCAGCAGGTCGCGCCAGAGCGGCATCAGCACGTCCTGGAACACCACGGTGAGCGGGTAGGTGGAGAACACCTGGCCATAGAGCCGCTCCAGGGCCGGGCCGTCGAAGGCCGACAGCGCCCGGCGCAACTGCGCCTGCCACTCGCCCCACTCCGCCATGGCGGCGGCCGGCTGCACCGGGGCGGGGGCCCGGGTGGAGGCGCTGCGGGCGAGGATCTGCCCGACCTTGCTGACCGGCACGCCGCGGTCGATCCAGGCCAGGATGCTGCGCACGGCCTCAACGTCGGCATAGGAATAGAGGCGGTGGCCGCTGTCGGTACGGGTCGGCTGGATCAGCCCGTAGCGACGCTCCCAGGCGCGCAGGGTGACCGGGTTGACGCCGGTGAGGCGGGAGACTTCGCGGATCGGGAAGAGTTCTTCCTGCTGCATGGCGATGGCTGCGTTATCGGTCATGGCAAAAGGTCTGGGCTTGAAAGCGCAGAGTTTAACCCAGGCCCGGCTCCTTGCTCAGTGCCCGGATGCGGTGCGGCATGCGCCATTGGCGCGCACCGAGCCGACTTTCACTGTCCGCTTGCCATCCGGCGGCCCCCGGCACGCGGCACTGGCGTATTCAGCCGAAACAGGAATAATCCTTGCCTCTGAAAGGAGCAGGCCCACCACCCCGGGCCGCTTCCCGCGCTGCCCCCACCCTGGGCAGCGCCCGCAACTGGAGATACACGATGTCTGCCGATCCCGTCACCCTCATGGTGGCGCGCCGGGTCACCCGCGAGCGCTACGACGATTTCATGGCCTGGCTGCGCGAAGGCGAGCAACTGGCCGCCGACTTCCCCGGCTACCTCGGCTCGGGCGTCCTGGCCCCGCCGCCCAACGACGACGAATTCCAGATGATCTTCCGTTTCGCCGACGAGCCCACCCTGGCCGCCTGGGAGCATTCCGCCTCGCGCCGTGCCTGGCTGGAACGTGGTGCCGGCCTCTTCGACCGCCCTCATGAGCACCGCGCGCTGGGCCTGGATGCCTGGTTCGGCAATGCTGACCGCCGGCCGCCTCGCTGGAAGCAGAGCATCGCCATCTGGCTGGCCTTCTTCCCGGTTTCGCTGGGTTTCAACCTGCTGTTCGGCCCCTGGCTCGGTGGACTCGACCTGCTGGTGCGCGTCTTTATCAGCACGCTGGTTCTGACGCCGCTGATGACCTACTGGTTCATCCCGTTATCCACCCGCCTGCTGGCCCCCTGGCTGAACACACCGGCTTCCCGCACCCGCCGCCCCGGCTTCACGGCCCCCTCCCGATAACGTCACAAAGGTTGTACAGAGGCAAAATCTGTACAACCTTACGGCACCCTCTCTTTTTCTATAACCCCACACGAATCAAGGACTTGGCTGAATTCACGGTCGGAATTCGGATTTCTTCAGCGCCAAGAATTGTACAAACCCAGGCTTCTGGTATAAGTTTTCACCATTCCGCCCCAGCCCGGGGCAACGTCCTGCCACGAGGCCCCCATGAGCCCTTCGGCCGCCCCCATCCTGATCACCGGTGCCAGCCAGCGCGTGGGCCTGCATTGTGCCGAACGCCTGCTGGACGACGGCCAGCCGGTGATCATCAGCTACCGCACCGAGCGCGACGGCGTGCACCGGCTGCGTGAGCGTGGCGCCTGCGTGATCGCGGCGGACTTCTCGGACGAGGCCGGCATCCTCACCTTCATCGAGCAGCTCAAGGCCGCTACGCCGAGCCTGCGGGCCATCGTGCACAACGCCTCCGACTGGCTCACCGAAGCCCCCGGCCACGAGGCCGAGGCCTTCCAGCGGATGTTCAGCGTGCACATGCTGGCGCCCTACCTGATCAACCTGCATGCCGAGGCGCTGCTGCGCCACGGCGGTCCGGCCGACATCGTCCACATCAGCGACGACGTGGCGCGCAAGGGCAGCGAGAAGCGCATCGCCTACTGCGCCAGCAAGGCCGGGCTGGACAACCTCACCCTCTCCTTTGCTGCGCGCTATGCCCCGGCCATCAAGGTCAATGGCATCGCGCCGGCGCTGGTGATGTTCAACACCGGTGACGACGCCACCTACAGGACCAAGACCCTGGCCAAATCTGCCCTCGGCATCGAGCCCGGGCCGGAAGTCGTGTACCAGGGCCTGCGCTACCTGCTGGACAACCCCTACGTCACCGGAACGACGCTAACCCTCAATGGCGGCCGCCACCTGAAGTGAACCGGCCGTACGGACTGCCAAGATGAATGACGACCTGTCCTCCCACTACCGGGAAATCCTCATGGGCGTGGGTGAAAACCCCGAGCGCGAAGGCCTGCTGGATACGCCCAAGCGGGCTGCCAAGGCGATGCGCTACCTGTGCCGTGGCTACGAGCAGAGCCTGGAGGAAGTGGTCAACGGCGCGCTGTTCTCGTCCGACAACGACGAGATGGTGACCGTGAAGGACATCGAGCTCTACTCCCTCTGCGAGCACCACCTGCTGCCCTTCATCGGCAAGGCGCACGTGGCGTACATTCCCACCGGCAAGGTGCTCGGCCTGTCCAAGGTGGCGCGCATCGTCGACATGTTCGCCCGCCGCCTGCAGATCCAGGAGAACCTCACCCGGCAGATCGCCGAGGCCATCCAGCGCGTCACCGGCGCCGCCGGCGTCGCCGTGGTGATCGAGGCCAAGCACATGTGCATGATGATGCGCGGCGTGGAGAAGCAGAACTCGGTGATGACCACCTCGGTCATGCTCGGGGCCTTCCGCGAATCGCCGAGCACCCGCCAGGAATTCCTCAAACTCATCGGACGGAGCTGAGCATGCCGAGACTGGAGCCAGGAATGGCGCGGATCCGCGTGAAGGACCTGCGCCTGCGTACCTACATCGGGATCAAGGAGGAGGAAATCCTCAACAAGCAGGATGTGCTGATCAACCTCACCATCCTCTACCCGGCCGCCGACGCGGTGGACTTCAACGACATCGACCATGCGTTGAACTACCGCACCATCACCAAGGCCATCATCCAGCACGTCGAAGAGAACCGCTTCGCCCTGCTGGAGCGCCTGACCCAGGAGATCCTCGACCTGGTGATGACCAACCCGCGGGTGCGCTACGCCGAAGTGGAAGTGGACAAGCCCCACGCCCTGCGTTTCGCCGAGTCGGTGTCGATCACCCTCGCCGGCCATCGCTGATCCCCGCTGCCCGGCCCCGCGCCGGGCATTGCCGTCCCCGGGAGCGGCTCTTATCATCGCCGCGCCCTCCTCACCGATCCCAAGGAGTCCTCCGATGAACGAGCAACAGCGCCTCGAACTCGAAGCCGCCGCCTTCCGTCGGCTGGTCCAGCACCTGCGCAGCCGCACCGACGTGCAGAACATCGACCTGATGAACCTCGCCGGCTTCTGCCGCAACTGCCTGTCCAAGTGGTACAAGGCTGCCGCTGACGACCTCGGCGTCGAAGTCAGCCCCGAGCAGGCCCGCGAAGAGATCTACGGCATGCCCTATGCCGACTGGAAGGCCAAGTACCAGAAAGAAGCCAGCGCCGAGCAGCAAGCGGCCTTCGACAAAGCGAACAAAGCATGAACGACCTGAATGCATTCCGTAGCCGCCTGGCCAGTGGCGAGCACCTCTTCGCCGACACCCTGGCCTTCATCGCCGCCGGCTACGACTACCAGCCCTGCGCCTTCGTCAACGGCGGCGTGGAGAACGCCGCCGGACAGAACGAAGGCTCCTGCAAGACCCTGGGCCTGGCCCTGCTGGAAAGCCTGAGCCGCGATGAGGCTCTGCTGGCCTTCGGCGAGCACTACCGCGCCGTGCTGGCCACCCCCGAGGGCAGCGATCACGGCAACATCCGCGCCCTGATGAAGAGCGGCCTGGACGGCGTTCGATTCGACGGCGAACCGCTCAAACGCAAAGCCTGAGGCGCCTCGGGGCGGCGCTCAACGCGCGGCTCATCTGTCAGAGAACGCTGACAGACGTCACGAAAGGAACAACGTATCCTACGCGACGTAACGGGAACACCAGGGAAGGTGTCCTACGCCCAACACCCGTTGAGCGTTCCCCCTTCCCGTGCAGTTTCGGAGTCGCATGGATGCAACAGACCCTCGTTTGGAAACCCTGGTCCCACCCTGGCGTGGAGCACCTGCGCCTGCACCGTGCCGCCGATGGCGTCCACGTCAGCAGCCACCTCATGCAGAGCCGCGGCGGCAGCAGCTTCGCCGCCACCTATGTGCTCGACTACGACCCTGAATGGCGCTTCCGCCAACTCTGGCTGAAGGTCGACGACCACGGCCCCCGCAGCCTGCGCCTGCAGCGTGACGACGACGGCCGCTGGAGCCTGGACGGGCAGCCCTGCCCGGAACTGGAGCACTGCGACCAGGTGATGCTGGGCGCCAGCCCCTTCACCCACAGCCCGATCCTGCTGGGCAAGCCGCTGGAGACCTGGGAAGAGCACACCCATCGGGTGGCGCACATCGACCTGCCCACCCTGACGGTGCAGGCGCGCCCACAGCGCTACCGCTGCGTGAAGCGCGACGCGCAGTTGAGCCGGTACCACTGGGAGCAGGAAGGCGACGCGGGCGGCGAACTGACCCTCGACGACCGGGGCCTGGCCACCCGCCTCGAAGGGCAGTTCCTGCGCCTGGATGCCCGCACCCTGCGCCTGACCGAACTGCCCATCAACACCTGGGTCTGACGCCCCCTCAAAGCGCGTCGAGGTAGCGCTCCACGTCCAGCGCCGCCATGCAGCCGGCGCCGGCGGAGGTGATGGCCTGGCGGTACACCGAGTCGGCCACGTCACCGGCGGCAAAAACCCCGGCCACGCTGGTGGCAGTGGCATTGCCATCGCGCCCACCGTTGACCACCACGTAGCCGTCGCGCAGGGCCAGTTGGCCCTCGAACAGCGAGGTGTTCGGCGTGTGGCCGATGGCGACGAACAGGCCGTCCACCTTCAGCTCGTCCATCTGCCCGTCGCGGCCGCGCAGGCGCACGCCGGTCACGCCCATCTCGTCGCCCAGCACCTCGTCCACCTCGGCATTGAGCTTGAGCACAATGCGTCCTTCGGCGATGCGTGCGCGGAGCTTGTCCTGCAGGATCTTCTCGGCGCGGAAGGTCTCGCGGCGGTGCACCAGGGTCACCTTACTGGCGATGTTGGCCAGGTACAGCGCCTCTTCCACGGCCGTGTTACCGCCGCCCACCACCGCCACCTCGCGGTTGCGGTAGAAGAAGCCGTCACAGGTGGCGCAGGCGGATACGCCCTTGCCCATGAAGCGCTCCTCGGAGGGCAGCCCGAGGTAACGGGCGCTGGCGCCAGTGGCGATGATCAGCGCGTTGCAACTGTAGGTGCCGCTGTCCCCCACCAGGGTGAAGGGCTCGCCGGCCAGGTCCACGGCATTGATGTGGTCGAAGACGATCTCCGTCTCGAAGCGCTCGGCGTGGGCCTGCATGCGCTGCATCAGCGCCGGCCCGGTGAGCCCGTGGGCATCGCCCGGCCAGTTGTCCACCTCGGTGGTGGTGGTCAGTTGCCCGCCCGCCTGCAGGCCAGTGATCAGCAGAGGTTTGAGGTTGGCGCGGGCGGCATAGACGGCCGCGCTGTAACCGGCGGGACCGGAGCCGAGGATGATGACGCGGGCGTGGCGAGTGACGGACATGGCGGACACCTCAGGTAATAAAAAGAGGCCGCTGCGAGCACTAGGGGAAGGCTAAGGGAATGCAGCGGCCTCACGAACCAGCGGGAGCCGGCGAGCCCCCGAAAATGCTGGCAAGGCTACCGACGCCGCCCCCGGCCACGGAAATGTGCATTGCTTATCCCCTCGATAGGGCGCCCCTATCGCCGGGTGGGCGTGTGACGCCAGCGCTTTTACCGCCACGGCAAAGTCGGTAAGGTCCGCCAGTCCCCTCTCATGGAGCGCCCGATGACCGCCCCTGCCCTGTCCGGCCCGCAATACCTCGGCGAAGGCCTGAAACTGATCCTCCGTCCCGGCCTGCGCCTGTTCGTGCTGCTGCCGCTGACCCTGAACCTCGTGCTGTTCATCGCCCTGATCGGCTTCGCCATGCGCGAATTCGGTGGCTGGGTCGATGCCTTCATGCCCAGCCTGCCCGACTGGGCGAGCTTCCTCGAATACCTGATCTGGCCGCTGTTCGTGGTGCTGGTGGTGCTGCTGGTGTTCTTCAGCTTCACCATGATCGCCAACATCATCGCTGCGCCCTTCAACGGCTTCCTCGCCGAGAAGGTGGAAGTGGTGGTACGCGGCCAGGACGACTTCCCGCCCTTCAGTTGGGCCGAACTGGTGGCCATGGTGCCGCGCACCATCGGCCGCGAACTGCGCAAACTGGGCTACTTCCTGCCGCGCGCGGCGGGCCTGCTGATTCTCAGCTTCATCCCCGTGGTGAACCTGGTGAGCACGCCGCTGTGGTTCGTCTTCGGCATCTGGATGATGGCCGTGCAGTACATCGACTATCCGGCGGACAACCACAAGCTGGGCTGGAACGAGATGCTCGCCTGGCTGCGCGAGAAGCGCTGGCAGAGCCTGGGCTTCGGCGGCTCGGTGTACCTGGCGCTGCTGATCCCCTTCGTCAACATCGTGATGATGCCCGCCGCCGTTGCCGGCGCCACCCTGTTCTGGGTGCGTGAAGGCGGCGACAAGGCCCTGCCCCGCTGATGCACCGGCGCGGGCCGGGCCCGCGCCGCCCTCACCTGCCGTCACCGGTCGGTCACATAAAATTCACACAGGCTAAACGGCGGGCGTCGACACTGAAGCCATGAGCCTGCCTGCCCTTCGAATCGCCCTTGTCAGCGAAACCTATCTGCCGGAAATCAACGGCGTCGCCAACACCCTGTCGCGACTGTGCGAGGGCCTGCGCGCACGCGGGCACCAGTTGCAGTTGGTGCGACCCCGCCAGGCCGTGGACCAGGGCGTGAAGAGCAGTGACGAGCTGCTGCTGGTGCGCGGCTGGCCACTGCCCGGCTACCCCGGGCTGCAATGGGGCCAGTCGAGCCTGCACAAGCTGCTGACACGCTGGAAGCAACGCCGCCCGGACGTGCTCTACATCGCCACCGAAGGCCCCCTCGGCCTGTCCGCCCTGCGTGCGGCTCGGCGCCTGGGAGTGCCGGTGATCAGCGGCTTCCATACCAACTTCCAGCAGTACACCGGCCACTACGGTATGGGCGTGCTGACGCGCCTGCTGACCAACTACCTGCGCTGGTTCCACAACACCTCGCAACTGACCCTGGTGCCCAGCGCCAGCCAGAGCGAAGAGCTGCGCCGTCGCGGCTTCGAGCGCTTGGCGCTGCTGGCACGCGGTGTCGACGGCCAGTTGTTCACCCCGGCCCGACGCTGCCAGGGCCTGCGGGAAGCCTGGGGGCTGGAGCCGGACGACATCGCCGTGCTGCATGTCGGCCGCCTGGCCCCGGAGAAGAACCTGCGGCTGCTGGCGCCCACCTTCCAGGCCCTGTGCAAGGCCCATCCCCAGCGCCGCCTGAAGCTCATCGTGGTGGGTGACGGCCCGTCGCGCGCTGCCTTGCAGACCGAGCTGCCGGAGGCGTTGTTCTGCGGCGTCCAGCGCGGCGAGGAACTGGCCCGCCATTACGCCAGCGCCGACCTGTTCCTCTTCCCCAGCCAGTCCGAGACCTTCGGCAACGTGGTGCTGGAGGCGCTGGCCTCGGGCCTGGCGGTGGTGGCCTTCGACCAGGCTGCCGCCGCCCAGCACATCCGCCATGGGCACAACGGCGCCCTGGCGGTGCCCGACGAGCCGGTTACCTTCAGCGATGCCGCCTGCTGGTTGCTGGAAGACGACGAGACCCTGCGCCGGGTGCGCCTCAACGCCCGCCAGCACGCCGGCCGCCAGGGCTGGGACAGCATCGTCCAGCAGTTCGAGCAGCACCTGCGCAGCGTGGGCCCCGCCGAGACGGCCCTGCCCGCCGAAGCTCGCCTGCAGCCGCCCTCGCCCTGAGGCATCAGCCGAACGGCCGGGCCGGGGCGGCGAAGGCCAGGCTAAGGGCACCACGCCCGAGGTTGATGGCGCCGGTGGGGCTGAGCATCGCCACCTGCAGCACCACATCCCGCGCGAGGCAGGCCGCCTCCAGCTCGGCAAAGCCCGCCAGGTCACGCACCAGGGACAGTTCCCCGGCATAGCTGATGCACAGCTGCGGCGCCAACAGGTCGCCTGCCATCACCCGTGCGCAGGCGTGGGCGAACAGTTTCTCCGCCGCCCGCTCGAAGCTGGGCGCCAGGGTCACGGGCTTGTCCTCGCCCTGCTGCACGCTGATCACCGGTTTCACGTCCAGCAACGAACCGATCCCCAGGGCCGCGCCACGCATACGGTCCAGCAACCCGCTGCGCTCGCCCTTCTGGAAGCCACGCTTGCGCAGGTGGCCGAGGTCATCGGCGATGAGGAAGGTACACACCGACTCGGCCAGTTGCTCCAGCCGGGCCCGCACGGCACTGGGGTGGCCGCCCCCGGCAATCAGCCGCACGGCCTCGGCGGCCAGCACCGCGCTGCCGGCAAACAGCGTGCGACCGTCGATCACCCGCATGGCGAACGGCGTGGCCAGCCCGGCCGCACTGCGCCGCTCGCGGTAGCACTGCAGCAGGCCGAAGGAAGCCTGGGTGGCGTGCTCGAAGATGGCGCTGCGCTGGGCGGAAAGGGTCAGGCAGATGACGTGGTCGTACTGGGTCACCAGCTCCTCCAGGAACCAGGCCTGGGTTTCCGCAGCGCTCAGCGGCTCGCTGCCATCGCCGGGGCCAACCCGGGGCAACTGGTCCACGTAGAAACGCCCGGTGACCTCGGGAATGCGGCGGTCCACCAGGGTGTCCTGGCCGAGGCGGATACGGATGGGCAGAACGCGGATGCCCCGCTCCGCAATGAAGGCCTGAGGCAGATCGCAGGTAGCATCCACCACCAATCCGGTGCGCATGGGACGACTCCTAGGGCCGGTGGACCGGCCGCTTGTTGTGGTGCCCGGACCATGCGCCTTCGTCCGGGGCAAGTCAGCCCAACCGATTGAGGGTTTGTGGTGAGGGTGGCGTGTCGAAGGCCGTGCCCTAGCCCACTAGTTGAGGGACAAAGCTGATTATCGAGTTCTGCGGATGTTCTTTGTTTCGCCTTCCCAGGCGAGTTTCTTTTTTCAATCGCCAAAAAAGAAACCAAAAAGGCTCGCCCCGCCATCCGGGTCCCGCTGCGCGGGACTTCCCTCGCTCCGTCGCTGCTACGGGGGCCGGCGCGATGGGCCATCCATGGCCTGACGCGCCTCTCGCGGCATCCATGCCGCTCGTCCCCCTGCGCAACGACTGCGCTCGGCCTCCTGAAGGGGCAGTTTCCCTGCCTCACCCTCTTGGCAAGCACGACCACCGAGTGCGCTCATGACTTGCTGCCTCAGAGCGTTCGGCGCCGGCGAGTTGCAAAAACCGTAGCCACAAAAAAGCCCCGCACGAGACGGGGCTGGAAATGGGTGCGCCGGCCAGGCCGGCGCACCGGGGGTCGTGCTCAGACCAGGCTGGTCAGGGCGTCGCGGCTGAACGGCAGGATGTCCTGCATGCGGCCTTCGCGGACCTTGGTCGCCCAGTCCGGGTCCACCAGCAGGGCGCGGCCCACGGCCACCAGGTCGAACTCCTGCTTGTTCAGGCGCTCCAGCAGGCCTTCGATGTTGGCCGGCTGGGCGACCTTGTCGGTCTTGACCATGAACTGCAGGAACTCGCCATCCAGGCCGACGCTGCCGACGGTGATGGTGGGCTTGCCGGTGAGCTTGCGGGTCCAGCCGGCCAGGTTGAGGTCGGAGCCGTCGAACTCCGGCTCCCAGAAGCGGCGGGTGGAGCAGTGGAAGATGTCCACACCGGCCTCGGACAGCGGCTTGAGGAAGCCTTCCAGCTCTTCGGGGGTCTGCACCAGGCGGGCGGTGTAGTCCTGCTGCTTCCACTGGGAGAAGCGGAAGATGATCGGGTAGTCAGGGCCGACGGCTTCGCGCACGGCCTTGATCACCTCGATGGCGAAGCGCAAGCGGTTGGCCAGGCTGCCGCCGTAGCCGTCGGTGCGCGGGTTGGTGCCGTCCCAGAAGAACTGGTCGATCAGGTAACCGTGGGCGCCGTGCAGCTCGACGCCGTCCATGCCGATGGCCTTGGCGTCACGGGCGGCCTGGGCGTAGGCGGCGACGACCTCGTCGATGTCCTGCTGGGTCATGCCGTGGACCACCACCTGGCCGTCCTTGAGCTTCTCGCTGGGGCCGTAGCCGGGGACGCTGGCGTCCGGCTCGGTGCCCAGGCGACGGACGTTACCGACATGCCACAGCTGCGGGACTATCTTGCCGCCTTCGGCGTGCACGGCATCGACCACCTGCTTCCAGCCGGCCAAGGCGTCCTCGCCGTAGAAGCGCGGGACGTGGGGGTAACCGTTGGCGGCCTGGTGGCCGATGGTGGTGCCTTCGGTGACGATCAGGCCGACACCAGCCGCGGCACGGCGGCGGTAGTACTCGACCACCTGCTCGGTGGGCACGCCGCCCGGGGAGAAAGAGCGGGTCATGGGCGCCATCACCACGCGGGTCGGCAGCTCCAGGGCGCCGAGGCGAAAGGGGGCGAACAGGGCGTCTACGGATGCGGTCATCGGGGTCTCCTGATTCCGGCCAAGTGACCGGTCGTCTCGTTTGAAGGCTTTAGGGGGTCACACCCGCAGCAGGCGCTGCAGGCGGGTCATGAAATCGAGCAGGGGCCGGGCGCCGGCACCGACCTTGAGGCGGGTCAGCACGCCCTGCCAGGCGTTGGCGATGAAGCCGGCGAGGTTGGCGCAGTCTTCATCGGCCGGGAGTTCGCCGGCACGCTGGGCCTCTTCCAGGCAAGCCTGGAGGATGTCCGCCGAGCGCTGCAGGATGGCGTCCACCTGGGCGCCGATGGCCGGCGACAGTTCGGCCATCTCGAAGCTAAGGCTGCCAATGAAGCAGTGGTACTCCAGCCTCTCGTGGCGGGTGAAGTGGCTGACCAGCTCACCGTAGTAGTCGAGCACCCGCTGGCACGGGCTTTTCGCCGAGTCGGACAGCGCCTGTGCATAGCGCTCGAGACGCGGCTGGTACAGGTAGTCCAGGGCCTGGAGGGCGAAGTCTTCCTTGCTGGCAAAGTAGTGGTAGAACGAGCCCTTGGGGATGCCGGCGGCCTGGACGATCTCCTGCACGCCGGTGCCGTGGTAGCCGGCACGGGTCATCACCTGGGTGCCCTTGGCGAGGATGAGGTCACGCTTGTCGAGTCGGGTGCTGTTCATGGCGGCGAGCATATGACCGGTCGTCTCGCTCGGCACAGCACTATTGATCAGGGTGATCTCGGGCCAGAAAGCCCGCGCAGCTTACCCCGCGGTAATGGCCTGCGCCGGAGTAACCCTTGAGCGACTTCAGTCGCCATCCGGTCAGCAGAACTGCTCCACTGGACTCCCCAGCCACCTCGTTTGGTGGATGGGAGGAGCGCCATCCACCCGGGGTGCTGCCATAAGAAGAGGGGCAAGAAGCGTCAGCCCAGCGCTTTCTCGATAGCCGCCACCAGGGCGGGGTCTTCGGGGGGGGTGCGGGGCGAGAAGCGGGCGAGCACGCGGCCGTCCTTGCCCACCAGGAACTTCTCGAAGTTCCAGGTGATGTCGCCGGGGAACTCGGCCCCCTCGCCAGCCAGCAGGCGGTAGAGCGGGTGACGGTTGGCGCCGTTGACGTCCATCTTGCTGCCAAGCGGGAAGGTCACGCCGTAGTTCAGGGTGCAGAACTCACGGATCTCCTCCTCGCTGCCCGGCTCCTGGGCGGCGAACTGGTTACAGGGGACACCCAGTACGCTGAAGCCCCGGTCCTGGAACTGCTGGTGCAGTTTCTCCAGCCCGGCGTACTGCGGCGTCAGGCCACAGCGAGAAGCAACGTTGACCACCAGCACCACCTTCCCCTTGTAGGGAGCAAGCGGCAGTTCCTGGCCGTCGAGGGCACGCAGCTTGAGGTCGTGGAAGGCACTCATCTCACAGACTCCTGGATCGACGCGGGTTTGCACGAGAGACGAAAAAGGCGCCCGAGGGCGCCTTTCCGGTGAGCTTGAGCTTAGCAGCCGATCCGCGTCGTCGCGCGCCGCAGATCGCCTGTCATCACTCAGTGGTGGTGACCACCTTCGCCGTGGATGTGACCGTGGGCGATCTCTTCGGCGTTGGCTTCACGCACGTTGACCACCTTCACTTCGAAGTTCAGGCGCTGGCCGGCCAGCGGGTGGTTGCCGTCGACGGTGACATCGTCGCCGTCGATGTCGCGGATGGTGACGATCTGCATGCCGCCGTCCGGAGCGGAGGCGTGGAACTGCATGCCGACCTCCAGTTCGTCCACGCCTTCGAACATGGCGCGGCTCAGGGTGGCGACCAGCTCGGCGCTGTATTCGCCGTAGGCGTCTTCGGGCTCGATGGCCACTTTCACTTCGTCGCCGGCCTGCTTGCCTTCGAGGGCACGCTCCAGGCCGATGATGATGTTGCCCGCACCATGCAGGTAGACCAGCGGCGCGCCGCCACGGGAGCTGTCGATCACCTCACCGGCGTCGTTGGTCAGGGTATAGTCGATGGAGACTGCCTTGTTGGCGGCGATCAGCATGGTGCGAGACCTTTTGGATAAGAGTGGAAAGGTGGCAAGTCTAACTGCCAAACCGGCCGATGGCGACCCGCCGATTGACGGACGGGGCTCGCGGTTGCTGGGTTTCCGCCAGGACGAGGACGGCCACTGGGTGGCCCTGCTTTCCTGCGGGCACACTCAGCATCTGCGCCATCAGCCGCCGTGGCAGTCGCGGGCCTGGGTCCTCGACCCACGGCAGCGCGAGGCGCACCTCGGCCAGCCTTTCATCTGTGGCTGGTGCGCCAGAGAGCAGGACACCGAGGACAAGGACTAACCGACAAGGAGGCGAGATGCCCGCACGCAATATCCTGGTGATCAACTGTGGCAGCGCGTCGATCAAGTTCGCCCTGGTCAGCGAGGCCCATTCGCAGTTCCCCCTGCGCGGCATCGCCGACCGCCTGGGCACGCCGGAGGCCGAGCTGCGCTGGCAGCGCGGTGGCGAGAAGGACAGCCTGATGCTGCCCAACGGCGACTACCGCGCCGCCCTCGCCCAGTTGCTGCCGCTGGTGCAGGCCGTTACCGGCGGCAAGCTCCATGGCATCGGCCACCGCGTGGTGCACGGCGGCGAGCGCTTCACCTCGGCGCGGCGGCTGGATGCCGACGTGCTCGCCACCATCCGCGCCATCTCGCCCCTGGCGCCGCTTCACAACCCGGCGGCACTGCAGGGGATCGAAGCCGCCATGAGCGTCTACCCGCAATTGCCCCAGGTGGCGGTGTTCGACACCGCCTACCACCAGAGCCTGCCCGAACACGCCTACCGCTACGCCCTGCCCGAGTCGCTCTACCGCGACCACGGCGTGCGCCGCTACGGCTTCCACGGCACCAGCCACCGCTACGTGAGCCATCGCGCGGCAGAGATCGCCGGGCTGTCCATCGGCGACAGCAGCTGGCTGTCGGCGCACCTGGGCAACGGCTGCTCCACCTGCGCCATCGTCAACGGCCAGAGCCGCGACACCAGCATGGGCCTGACGCCCCTGGAGGGCACGGTGATGGGCACCCGCAGCGGCGATGTCGACCCCAACCTGCACAGCCACCTGGCCCGCACCCTGGGCTGGGGCCTGGACGAAGTGACCCGTGTGCTGAACCACGAGAGCGGCCTCAAGGGACTCTCCGGGCTGTCCAACGACATGCGCACCCTGGAGCAGGCCCGCAGCCAGGGCCATCCCGGCGCCACCCTGGCCATCGAAGTGTTCTGCTATCGCCTGGCCAAGAGCCTGGCGGCCATGAGCTGCGCCCTGCCCCAACTGGACGGGCTGATCTTCACCGGCGGCATCGGCGAGAACTCGCCGCTGATCCGCAGCAAGACCGTGGCCCACCTGCAACTGCTGGACCTGGCCATCGACCAGGAGGCCAATGCCCGCTGCGTGCAGGGCATCGCCGGGCCCATCCACCGCTACGGGCGGACCCGCATCCTCGTCGTCCCCACCAACGAGGAGCGGCAGATCGCCCTCGACACCCTCGCCCTGCTCAACTGAGGCACCCATGCATACCTTCTTCATCGCCCCCACCGGCTTCGGTGTCGGCCTGACCTCCATCAGCCTCGGCCTGGTCCGCGCCCTGGAACTGGCCGGCCTCAAGGTCGGCTTCTACAAGCCCATCGCCCAACCCCACCCGGGTGACCTCGGCCCGGAACGCTCCAGCGAACTCATCGCCCGCACCCACGGCCTGACCCCGCCCAAGGCGATGGAGCTGCCCCAGGTCGAACGCCTGCTCGGCGACGGCCAACTGGACGAGCTGCTGGAAGAGATCGTCGGCCGCTACCAGCAGGTGGCCGAAGGTCGCGACGTGGTCATCGTCGAAGGCATGGTGCCGACCCGCCACGCCAGCTACGCGGCGCGGATCAACGCACACCTGGCGCGCAGCCTGGACGCCGAGGTGATCCTGGTCTCCGCCCCGGAGGACGAGACGGTCACCGAGCTGGCCGACCGCCTGGAGATCCAGGCCCAGCTCTTCGGCGGCCCGGACGATCCCAAGGTGCTCGGCGTGATCCTCAACAAGGTGCGCGACGACACCCTCGGCCCGAAGTTGCAGGACAACACCGCCCTGCTGCGCGCCAAGCACTTCCGCCTGCTTGGCTGCATCCCCTGGGAAGAGGAGCTGAACGCCCCGCGCACCCGCGACGTGGCCGACCTGCTGGGCGCGCGGGTGATCAACGCCGGCGACTACGACCAGCGCCGGGTGCAGAAGATCATCCTCTGCGCACGCACCGTGCCCAACACCGTGCCCCTGCTGAAACCCGGCGTGCTGGTGGTGACCCCGGGCGACCGCGACGACATCATCCTCGCCGCCAGCCTTGCCGCCATGAATGGCGTGCCCCTGGCCGGCCTGCTGCTGTGCAGCGACTTCCCGCCCGACCCGCGCATCATGGAGCTGTGCCAGGGCGCACTGCAGGGCGGCCTGCCGGTGCTCAGCGTGGCCAGCGGCACCTATGGCACCGCCACCGACCTCAACCGCATGAACCGCGAGATCCCGGTGGACGACCGCGAACGTGCGGAGAAGGTCACCGAGTTCATCGCCCGCTTCCTCGACCACGACTGGCTGCGCGAGCGCTGCGGCACGCCGCGCGTGCCACACCTGTCGCCACCGGCGTTCCGCCACCAGTTGGTCAAACGCGCCCAGCAGGCGGGCAAGCGCATCGTCCTGCCGGAAGGGGCCGAACCGCGCACCGTGCAGGCCGCCGCCATCTGCCAGGCGCGCGGCATCGCCCGCTGCGTGCTGCTGGCAAAGCCCGAAGACGTGCAGGCCGTGGCCCGCGCCCTGGGCATCGTCCTGCCCGAGGGGCTGGAGGTGCTCGACCCGGACCTGGTGCGCCCGCGCTACGTCGAGCCCATGGTGACCCTGCGCCAAGGCAAGGGCCTCAATGCGCCGATGGCCGCCGCGCAACTGGAAGACAACGTGGTGCTGGGCACCATGATGCTGGCGCTGGACGAAGTGGACGGCCTGGTATCCGGCGCCATGCACACCACCGCCAACACCATCCGCCCGGCCCTGCAACTGATCAAGACCGCCCCCGGCTACAAGCTGGTGTCCTCGGTGTTCTTCATGCTCCTGCCGGAACAGGTGGTGGTCTACGGCGACTGCGCGGTGAACCCCGACCCCAGCGCCGAGGAGCTGGCCGAGATCGCCGTGCAGAGCGCCGCCTCCGCCGCCGCCTTCGGCATCGACCCGCGGGTGGCGATGATCAGCTACTCCACCGGCGACTCGGGCACCGGCGAGGACGTCGAGAAAGTGCGCGAGGCGACCCGCCTGGCCAAGGCCGCGCGGCCCGAGCTGTCCATCGACGGCCCGTTGCAGTACGACGCCGCCGCCATCGACAGCGTCGGCCGGCAGAAGGCGCCGGGCAGCGCCGTGGCCGGGCGCGCCACGGTGTTCGTGTTCCCCGACCTGAACACCGGCAACACCACCTACAAGGCCGTGCAGCGCAGCGCTCAGGTGGTCAGTGTCGGCCCCATGCTGCAGGGCCTGCGCAAGCCGGTGAACGACCTGTCCCGCGGGGCACTGGTGGACGACATCGTCTACACCATCGCCCTCACCGCCATCCAGGCCGCCACCACCAGACCCGGTGCCTGAGCCGCATGCCCCCTCCCGCCGGGAGGGGGTCGGGCAGCGCCGAATCCGCCGCGACCGACCGGTCACTCTTCGCGCTTGCAGTCCAGTGAACAACCGTTAACCTTGCCCACCAACGGGCGCCTACCGGCACGGCGTCCACCGAACAGGGCGGCACAGACCGCCCAGACACGAGGTTCCCATGCTCAGCTTCCTTCCCGCGCCCCTGCGCGGCGTCCTCGCCTCCCTGCTGCTCGCCCTCAACACCCTGTTCTGGTGCTGGCCGCTGTTCGCCATCACCCTCTTGCGGCTGTTGCTGCCGTTCCAGGCAGTGCGCCAGGCGCTGAACCCGCTGGTGAGCTTCATCCACGAGTCCTGGGTGAGCTGCAACAAGACCTGGATGGACCTGGTCCGGCGCACCCGCTGGGACGTGCAGGGCATGGAGGGGCTGGACTATCAGCACTCCTACCTGGTCACCAGCAACCACCAGAGCTGGGTGGACATCCTGGTGCTGCAGTACGTGTTCAACCGGCGCATCCGCCCACTGAAGTTCTTCCTCAAGCAGGAACTGATCTGGGTCCCGGTGATCGGCCTGTGCTGGTGGGCGCTGGATTTCCCCTTCATGAAGCGCTACTCCAAGGCCTACCTGGCCAAGCACCCGGAGAAGAAAGGCAAGGACCTGGAAACCACCCGCCGCACCTGCGACAAGTTCCGCCACAACCCGGTGGGCATCTTCAACTTCCTTGAAGGCACCCGTTTCACCCCGGCCAAGCACGCCCAGCAGGCGTCGCCCTTCCGCTACCTGCTCAAGCCCAAGGCCGGTGGCGTGGCCTTCGTGCTGGACGCCATGGGCGAGCAACTGGAGGCGCTGCTGAACATCACCATCCACTACCCCGGCGGCAACCCGAGCTTCTGGGCGCTGATGGCCGGCCAGGTCGGCGAGGTGGTGGTGCGCATCGAGGCGCTGCCGATCCCCGCCGGCTTCCTCGGCCACAGCTACGACCAGGACGAGGCCTACCGCAAGGATTTCCAGCTCTGGGTCAACCAGCTCTGGGAGCGCAAGGACGCCGAGCTGGCGGCCCTGCACCAGAGCCACCCGCCCCGCTCCTGACCCCAGAACGCAGAAGCCCGCCAATCGGCGGGCTTCGTCATTCAGGAGCTGGCAGCCTCAGTCGCCCAGCACCTCGTTCACCTGCAGCAGCGGGGCAATGCTGGTGTAGCGCGGGATGTCGTCGTTGATGGCCTGGCCATGCGTGCGCAGGGTGGCCTGGAGGGTTTCGATGGAGCGAATCCAGATGTGCGCGGTACACAGGAACGGTGCCGCCGAGCCGTCGCCGGAGGTCAGGCCCTTCTGCACCTCCACCTTGACCAGGTTGTCTCCCAGCAGCTCGCGCACCAGGGGGATGTGCTTCTCCAGGTAGTAGGTGAAATCGAAGGTACCCCCCTCGTTGTTGGGGTAGGCGACTAACAGGCAATACATAGGATGCTCCTTGCGAATGCGGCGACCTCACGCGCCGTCGGCACAAGTGTAGGCCGCCTTCGCCGGCTTTACCGCGAGGCGTCGAACGCCTGCCAATCGAGCTGCAGTGGAAACTCGTCCGCCTTGGCCGCGGGCAGGCCGGGCGCCACCAGGAAGCCTTGCATCACCGAGCAGCCATGCTCGATCAGCCAGTCGCGCTGTGCCACCGTCTCCACCCCTTCGGCGATCACCTCCAGGCCCAGGTGGCGGCCCAGGTCGATGATGGTGGAGACCACTGCCGCATCACGGGGCGACTCCAGCATGTTGGCGATGAACAGCCGGTCGATCTTCAGGGTGTCCAGCTCGAAGTGGCGCAGGTAGGCGAGCGAGGAGTAGCCGGTGCCGAAGTCGTCGATGGCCACCCGCACCCCCAGTTCGCGCAACTGGCGCAGTTGCTCGCGGGTGATGTCCAGGTCCTGCATCAGCGCGCTCTCGGTCACCTCCACCTCGATCTGCGAAGGGTGCAGACCACGCTGCTCCAGCGCCCGGCGCAAGTCCTCCACCAGGTGCGGCATGCCGAACTGCACCGGGCTGACATTGAGGCTGATGACCAGCTCCTCGCCGAAGCGCTCGCGCCATTTCAGCCCCTGGCCAACCCCCTGCTGGAAGATCCAGTCTCCCAGGCGGTTGATCAGCCGGGTCTCCTCCAGCAGCGGGATGAACACGTTGGGCGCGACCGTACCGGCCACCCGGTGCTCCCAGCGCAGCAGCGCCTCGAAGCCGCGCAGGCGCCCGGTGGCGAGGTACACCTGGGGCTGGTAGACCAGCACGAAGTCGTCCTGCTCGATGGCGTTGCGCAGGCTCTCCTCCAGCATCAGCCGCGAGCGCGCGCGGCCGTTCATCTCCGGCGAGAAGAAGCGGTACTGCTGGCGCCCGGCGCGCTTGGCCTCGTACATGGCAATGTCGGCGGCACGCAGCAGGCCGTCCACCGTCTGCCCGCACTCGGGGAAACAGGCGATGCCGACGCTGGCACCGAGGGTGACGTCAATGCCGTCCACCCGGTAGCGCACCGAGACCAGCTCGATGAGCTTCTCCGCCACCCGGGCCGCATCCTCCGGGTGGTCGAGGGAGTCGATCAGCGCGGTGAATTCGTCGCCCCCCATGCGCGCGAGGATGTCGTAGGGGCGCATGCAGGTCTTCAGTTGCTCACCCACGCGGCGCAGCACCTGGTCGCCGGCGTCGTGGCCGAGGGAATCGTTGATGCGCTTGAAGCCGTCCAAGTCCAGGTACAGCACGGCCATGCGCTTGCCGTTGCGCTCGACCCGCGCCAGGGCTGACTCCAGGGCCTGGTAGAAACCGCGCCGGTTGAGCAGCCCGGTGAGCGAATCGGTGATGGCCTGGGCCTCCAGCTGGGCGTGCAACTGGCGCACCGCCGACATGTCCAGGCCGATCACCACCATCGAGCGCTGGGCCCTGGGCAGCGGCGCGCATGACAACGCCACCGGCAGACTGCCGCCGGTCTGGGTCTTCAGCGCCGCGTCGTGGAGACGGTAGGGCTCGCCGCGCTTCCAATGCCGGTAGAAGTCCGACAGGCGCCAGTCTCCGGCGTACTCGGGGGCAGCGATCAGGCTGAGGAACTCGCGCCCTTCCAGGTCGCTGACGGTGCCCTGGAGCATCAGCGCCATGGCCGGGTTGGCGAAGCTGATCACCCCGTCCTCGCCCACCACCAGGATGCCTTCGGCGGCGTTCTCCAGCACCGAGGCGTTGAACGCCCGGGCACTGTCCAATTGCTGGGTGAGCTGCAACAGGTCGCGCCGGTTGCGCTCGTGGTCCAGCAATGCCTGCACCTTGTGCCGCAGTACCTGCGGATCGAACGGCTTGAGGATGAAGTCCACCGCGCCCGTGGAGTAGCCGCGCAACACCGCTTCCTGGGTGTGAGCAATGGCAGAGATGAAGATGATCGGCGTATAGCGTGTGTTCGGGCTGCCACGCATCAGCCGGGCCACTTCGAAGCCATCCATGCCGGGCATCTGCACGTCCAGCAGAACCAGCCCCACCTGCTCCTCCAGCAGCACCTGCAGGGCCGCTTCGCCGGAGTCGACGGTGCGTACCTCCCAGGTAGAATCGCCCAGCACCGCCTCCATGGCGGCAAGGTTCTCCGGGCGGTCGTCCACCACCAGGAGGATGCTCTCGGGGGCCTTGAGCCTAGGCAATGGCTGCGTCATGGCGACCTCCGGCGGCTGCCAGCCAGCGCTCCAGCATGTCCAGCAGCTCCTGACGGTTCACCGGCTTGGCCAGGTAGTCGTCGGCCCCGGCAGTGATGCATTTCTCCCGGTCGCCCTTCATGGCGTGGGCCGTCAGGGCTATGACCGGGATGTGGCAACCGTGTTCCTCTTTCAGCGTCCGTGTCGCGGTGTATCCGTCCATGTTGGGCATCGCCATGTCCATGAGAATCAGGTCGAAGGGTTCGCGCTGGAAACAGGCGATGGCCTCCCTGCCATCGCGCGCCGGGGTGACCCGTAGCCCGGCTTCGTCCAGCACGGCGGTGAGGGCGTAGATGTTGCGCACATCGTCGTCCACCAGTAGCACCCGCGCGCCTTCCAGGGCGGAATGCCCGTTCGGTGCCGGCTGCGTGTGCAGGCTGTCGAGAAAGCCCTGAACCGCCTCGCCGAGCGCAGCCTGGTCGGTGGCGGATTTGGGCACCAGCGTCGCCGAATAGCGGCGCAAGCGCTGCAGGTGCTGCTGGCCGACATCGAGCCCGGTGTTGACCACCACGCGCACGCCCTGCAGGGAGCGGTGGGCGTCCAGGCGATCGAGCAACTCGAAGCCGTCCAGGTCCGGCAGGTTCAGGTCCACCACGATGGCGGCGAAGGTGGCGGCCTCGTAGGCGACGATGGCCTGCTCTGCAGTGCCCACCGCCACCACCTCGAAGCCCTGCTGCTGCAGGTGCTCGCGGTAGCGGTCGCGCTCCACCTCCACGTCTTCCACCAACAGCACCCGGTGACCCTGCTGGTCCGGCTCGGCAAGGCCGCCGAAGACCTGCTCCAGTTCCGTGCGGCCGATGGGTTTGACCAGGTAGCGGGTGTCACTGTCGTTCCAGTCCGGCGGCTGCGGCACGCAGGAGATGATGTGCACCGGGGTGCCACGGTGGGCGGGCAGACCGCGCAGGTGCCGGTAGATCTGCCAGCCACTGAGGTCGGGCAGGAGGATGTCGAGGATGACCGCTGCGTAGTGCTCCTCCTGCAACAGCGCCATCGCCTGATGACCATTACCGCAGAGCACGGTGGAGAAGCCGTGTCCCTGGGCCGCTTCGGCGATCACCGCAGCGAAGCCGGCATCGTCCTCGACGATCAGCACCGGCGGCCCCTCACCATTGCGCACCGGTTCGGCCTGCTCCACTTCCGGCTCCAGCGCCCCCACGGCCACCGGCAGGCAGACCGTGAAGCAGGCGCCTTCGCCGAGGCGACTGCGCAGGCTGATCTGCCCGTCCAGGGCCAGCACCAGTTGGCGGGTGATGGCCAGGCCCAGGCCGGTGCCACCAAAGCGCCGGCTGGTGGAGCCGTCGATCTGCTGGAAGGCCTGGAACACCCGCTCGTGCTGCTCGGGGTCGATGCCGATGCCGGTGTCGCGCACGCTGAAGCGCAGCATCTCGCGGCCGGGACCAAGGTCCTGGGTGTCCACCGAGACGGTCAGTTCCACCTCACCCCGGTCGGTGAACTTGAGGGCGTTGGAGAGCAGGTTGCGCAGGATCTGGTGCAGGCGCACCCGGTCGCTGTGGATCACCCGTGGCACTCCGGGGTCGGCCCGGCTCACCAACTGCAGCCCCTTGAGCTCGGCCATCGGTCGCAGGCTGGCGTCCAGCTCCACCAGCATGTCGCGGACGTTGAGCGGCTCCAGCCTGAGCTGCATGCGCCCGGCTTCCACCTTGGACAGATCGAGCACGTCGTTGATCAGTTGCAGCAGGTCGTTGCCAGCCCGGTGAATGATGTCGGCATGACGCGACTGCTTGTCGGACAGATTACCGGCGGCGTTCTGGCGTAGCTGGTCGCTGAGGATGAGGATGCTGTTGAGCGGCGTGCGCAGTTCGTGGGACATGTTGGCGAGGAACTCGGACTTGTAGCGATTGGCCAACATCAGTTGCTCGGCCTGCTCGCGCAGGCGCTGCTCGGCGACCTTGCGCTCGGTGATGTCGATCACCACGGCCTGGACCCAGGTCTCGCTGTCGCCGCGGATCGGCGACAGCCCCACCTCCAGCGGGATCATATGACCGTCCCGGTGCTGGCCGAACAGCTCGCGGTTGCCACCCATGCGCCGCGGCTCGGGGTTGGCCTGGAACCCCTGGCGCAGTACCACATGGGCCTCACGCAGGGCCACCGGCAACAGTCGCTCGACCCGCTCGCCCAGCAGTTCCTGCCGGCTGTAGCCGAACATCTGCTCCACCTGGCGGTTGACCATGGCGATGCGCCCGCCGGTGTCCACCAGGAGGATGGCGTTGGGCGAAGCCTCGACCACCAGGCGGAAACGCTCCTCGGCACTGCGCCGGGCCTGCAGGTCGAGCAGATTGATCAGGTAGCGGGGACCATCGGCGCGGTCGATACGGGTCAGGCGCAGGGCCACCGGCGTGCGCCGGCCGTCGTCACAGCGCGCCTCGTATTCGCCGCCCGACGCGTGTTCGCTTTCGAGGGCCAGGGCCTGCAACCCGCTGGCACCCGGCAGGAAGCGCAGGGCATGCTGCCCCACCAGCCAGCCGGAATCGCAGCCTAGCAACTCTCCGGCGCTGTCATTGGCCAGCTCGATGCGCCCGTCGCCTTCACACAGCAGCGTGGCCACCGGCAGCCGTGCCACCAGGGCGCGCAGGTGTGCTTCGCGCTCCTGCAGCAGGGCGGCGGCCTTGCTGCTCGCCAGCAGTTCACGCTCGCGCAGGTACAGGAAAGCCCCAGCCAGCAACGACAGCAGCAGCGCGGCCGACAACCCGGCGACCAGGGTGAAGCGCAGGCCGCCATCACTCTGCAGGCTGACGTAGGCCGCTGTGCCGGTGACCTGCAACTGCCAGTCGCGGCCGAACAGGCGCAGCTCCCGGCGCTCCTGGTAGAGGGCGGGCACGACAGCGTCGTGCGGGTCCAGCAGGGACTGATCGGGGTATTGCAGGTCCACCAGTTCGATGTCGAACAGCCGCGCCTGAGCCCCGAGAATGCCAGCCATCAGGTCCTGGACGCGGAAGGCGCCGTAGACGGTGCCGATGAACGCCTCGCGGCGCTCGGTCGCGGTGGCCGGCGCGTCGTGGCCATACACCGGCATGAACAGCACCAGGCCCTTGAGCGGCGAGTTGTCCTCGTCCTGACGCAGGACGATGGGGCCGGTCAGCCGCATCTCGCCGCTGTCTATCGCGGCCTGCACGGCCTGCCGACGCATCGGCTCGCTGAGCATGTCGAAGCCCAGGGCACGCTTGTTCCGCCAGTCCAGCGGGCTGATGTAGGTGATGACCAGGTAGCGCTCACGCTCGCCGGGCGGAAACGGGCGGATCTCCGCTCGGCCGCCCTCTTCATCCGGCTGGGCCGGGAGGTCGGCCGGCGCCAGGTAGCGGCTCCAGCCAAGGGCCTGGATGCCGGGGTAGCGGTCCTGCAACTGGAGCTGGTCCACGGCCTGTGCCCACTCGTCGGCCGACACTTCCTCGCTGCCGGCCAGCAGCCCCGACATACCGCGCAGCACCATTTCATAAGCGCGCATCCGGTCGCTTATGCGCTGGGCCACCTCGTCGACCGCCATGTCGAAACGCTGCTGGTTCTCGGCCTCATAACGGGCCCGTTGGGCCTGCCATTGCCAGACCACCAGGGCTCCCAGCGCAACCAGCAGGACCAGCGCGGCTGCCACGGGCAGCCAGGGTTTCCTGTCGGGAATCCAGGGTCGGTCGTCCATGCATGCTCCTGTCCTTGTGGCGACACGCAGGGGGAACAATCAAGGGGCGTCGCTGATGATCAGCATTGATTCGCGGTCACCTTTCGGCAGTCTAGTCAGGATTCCGCGCACTAGCCCCGTGCCAGCAATGAGACGACAGACGGCAGGCAGGGGACGAAAGCCGGGGCCGGTAGCAGCGGTGAAAACGCGGGGATAGGCACTTCAGGCCCCGGCGGCGCCATCCCGGGCGGGTGCGCGAGGCCATGAAGTGGTGGCCTGTATCAGGCCGGGAGGATCAATACTGCTGGGGAGCCTGGGCACCGGGGATGGGGGTCAGCCTGATTTCCACCCGGCGGTTCTGCGAGCGGCCGGCTTCGGTGGTGTTGCTGGCGACCGGCTGGTCCGGCCCCATGCCACGAGAACTCAGACGACCGGGCTCGACACCCTGAGCCATCAGGTAGTTGGCCACGCTCTGTGCCCGCAACTGCGACAGGTTGACGTTGTACTGGTGGCTGCCGGTGCTGTCGGTGTGGCCGACGATCTCGATGTTGTTCTGGTTGTACTGCTTGAACGACGAGGCGAGGTTGTTCAACGGGCCATAGAAGTTGCTGGCGATGTCCGCCGAGTTGGTGGCGAAGGTGATGTTGCCGGGCATCACCAGGTTGATGCTGTCGCCCTGGCGCTGCACCTGGACGCCGGTGCCTTCCATGCTGCGACGCAGCTCCGCTTCCTGCTTGTCGACGTAGTAGCCGTAGCCCGCGCCCGCCGCACCGGCGACCGCTGCGCCGATCAGCGCGCCCTTGCCCCGGTTCTTGTGGTTGATGGCAGCACCGGCGACGGCACCGGCCAGGGCGCCCAGCCCGCCGTAGGTGGCGGTCTTGCTCATGCCCTGGCGGGGCGCCTGGCCCTGGTTCTCATAGGGATTCTGCGAAGCACAACCTGACAAGGTGGCCACGGCGAGGGCGGCGACGATCAGGCGACGCATGGTGAACATGGACTCTCTACTCCTGTGTGACAGGCAACCCAGTGGACTGCCGACGGATAAGCAGGCAATTGAAAAACTAACTGCATTGCCGCTGCGGCGTTGAAAACGCCATCAAAATGCTCATTTACACACGTAAACTGCGCCTTTCTCGGCCGATTTCGCCTGGCATCGGCTGCCTCGTCTACGTTTTTCAACAGCCTGTTAGAGCATGGCCCCCTGCGGAAATTCCGTGCCTCAGGCTCGGACGAACGGGTTTTCGCGCATTTCGTCGCCCAGCCGGGTGTCGGGGCCGTGGCCGGTGACCACGGTGGCCTCCTCGTCCAGGGTGTAGAGGCGACCCTTTATGGAGCGTTCGATAGTGGCGTAGTCACCGCCCCACAGGTCGGTGCGGCCGATGCCCCGGCGGAACAGGGTATCGCCGGCGATCAGCAGCCTGGCCTCGGGGAACCAGAAGCTCATGGAGCCAGGAGTGTGCCCAGGGGTGTGCAGTGCCACGCCACAGCCACAGGCCAGCTCCTCATCGTCGGCCAGCCACTGGTCGGGCGCCGGCACCGGTTTGTAGGGCACGCCGAACAGGCGGCACTGCATCTCCAGGTTGTCCCAGAGGAACTGGTCTTCCTTGTGCAGGTGCAGGGTGGCGCCGGTGGCCTTCTTCAGCTCGCCGGAGGCGAGGAAGTGATCCAGGTGCGCGTGGGTGTGGATGATGCTGACCAGCTTCAGGCCATGGGCCTCCAGGCGGGCGATGATCTGCTCATGGTTGCCGCCCGGGTCGACGACGATGGCCTTCTTGCTGACCGGGTCGCCGATCAGGGTGCAGTTGCACTGCAAAGGCCCGACAGGGAAGGTTTCGCGGATCAGGGCGGTGGACGGGTTCATCGGGCATCTCCGGGGCGGCGCTCTGCGGCGCCTGGTGCGGGTCGATCAAGGGTCGGCACGATAATCGCTCGGCAGCCTGCCCGTCCATTTGCGAAAGGCGCGGCGGAAGTTGGAGGGGTCGCTGAACCCCAGCAGCGCGGCGATCTCGAACAGCGGCAGGTGGGTGGTGGTGAGGTACTGCAGGGCCAGCCCCTTGCGCACTTCGTCGAGCACCTGCTGGTAGCTGGTGCCCATGGCCGCCAGGTGCCGGCGCAGGCTGCGGCCGCTGGTGTGCAGGGCACGGGCGGCGCTGTCCAGGTCGGGGAAGCCGCCGGGGCGGGTGAGCAGCAGGCGGCGCACGCGGGTGAGCAGCGCGTCCTGCACGTCGAGGGTGGCGAGGATGGCCTCGCACTGCTGCTCGCACATCTGCACCGTGGCCGGGTTGGCCAGGGCCATGGGGCGGTCAAGGTAGTGCGTGGGCAGGCTCATCCAGTGGCAGGGCTGGTCGAAGGCCACCGGGGCGCCGAACACCGCTTCGTAGCGCTCGGCGTAGTCCGGCGCAGGGTGGGCGAAGCCCACCTGCAGCCCCAGCAGCGGCTCGGCGACGAGGAAGCGGGCGATGGTGCAGAAACTGGTCAGCAGGCCCTCGCCGGCGAAGCGCCCCAGCGGCCCCATGGGGAAGGACTCGGTGGCCTCCAGCCGCAGGCAGTCGCCCTGCTCCACCAGCTCCAGCTCGTAGGCCAGGCCCAGCACCCGGTAATACTTCATGGCGAACTGCAGTGCCCGCCCGAGGTTGGCGCTGGAAAGCACCGCGTAACCGAGGATGCCGTGGGTGGAGACGTTGAGCCGCTGACCCAGCACCAGGCCCAGAGCCGGCTCGTTGCACTGCACCAGGGCAGCGGTGGCCAGCAGATTGAAGTCGACGAAGGAGAGCCGTGCGTTGGGGCTCTGCAGCACTTCCGGGCGCACGCGGGCCGCACTGAACAGCGCCTCGCGGGTGACGCCCAGCTCTTCAGCCAGGCTCAGCAGGGCTTCGGCGTAGGCAACCGGAACGAGCTCGGCGGAGAAGGTCAGCGGCTGTTTCATGGGGTCTTCTTGTGGGTCGGCCGTGGCCAGATATGACCTGACGATTGGCAGAAGATAACCTTGTCCGACAAGGCCCCGCAAGCGAGAGTGCGGGCGTGGTTTGAACCGACTCAGGGAGTCCCCATGACCAGCACGACCCCAGAAGGTTTGGTAATCCGCCCGCGTCACATGGATTTCGACCTGCCCAATCCGATGCCCCGCCACTGGCACAGCGGCGATGCCTTCAAGACCCACCTGTTCGACGCCATGTCGGTGCTCTTTCCCGATGGCGAGCGCTTCTTCATCGACTCGGTGCGGCACTTCCGCGACGAGATCACCGACCCGGTGCTGAAGGAGCAGATCCGTGGCTTCATCGGCCAGGAAGGCCACCACAGCCGTGAGCACCTGGAGTACAGCGCCCGCCTGCGCGACCTGGGTTATGACGTGGGGCGCATCGAGCGCCGCGCCCAGGCGCGCATCCGTTACACCCAGAAGAAGTTCTCGCCGCGCCGGCAACTGGCCGCCACGGCGGCCTTGGAGCACATCACCGCGATCATGGCGGACGGCCTGCTCAAGCACCCCGAGCACATCGCCGGTGCCCACCCGACCCTGGCCCGCCTGTGGCGCTGGCACGCCCTGGAGGAGACGGAGCACAAGGCGGTGGCCTTCGACGTCTACAACCAGGTCTGTGGCAGCCGCAAGCTGCTGCGCCGGGCAATGATCATGGGCACCTTCTTCTTCATGCTCGACACCCATCGCGGGCTGATCCACATGCTCAAGCGCGACGGCCTGCTGTGGAACTGGCGTGTCTGGCGCGATGGCCTGAGCTGGATGTGGGGCAAGAACGGCATGTTCCGCCAACTGATCCCGGCGTACATGGACTTCTTCAAGAAGGGCTTCCACCCCTGGATCCACGACAACCGGGACCTGATGTACAAGACCCGGGAAGAGTTCGACGGGCTGCCCGCAGCGGCCTGATCCACAGGCGGTGATACACAACGGCCCTTCGGGGCCGTTGTCATTTCCAGATACAGGCCCCGTAGGGTGGGCTGAAGCCCACCCTACGCCTCCCCTACGCCAGCGCGATGACTACTCCACATACCTGACCGAAAACGCAGCTCCCGGGTGTTATCCACAGGCGGAAGCGGCGCTCGCTTGGTTGCTGTGCTCGGGCTCAGCTCTGCAGGAACCGCAGTGCATCGGCAGCCGTCTGCTCGGGGATTTCTTCCATGGGGATGTGCCCGACGCCCGGGTAGGTGAGCACCTGGATGCCCGGTACGTCGCGCTGCCAGAGCGGTACGTGCTTGGGCGAGATCCAGCGGTCGCGCTCGCCCCACATCAGCAGGGTGGGGGCCTGGAGGGCCGCGACGCGCTCGGGGGTGCCTGTCAGCTCATCCTTGTTGACCTTCAGCAGCACGCGGAAGATCTCCATCATCGCGCGGCGGTTGCCGGGGCGGCGGGTCAGGTCGTAGTAGCGGTCCACCACGCCGGGCTTGATCCGCCCCGGCTCGCCGTAGACCTCCTTGATGCCCTGGGCGATCAGCGCGCGGGGCATCCACATCGGCATCGCCACGGTGGCGCCCGGCAGCGCGGCGGCGGCGATCATCCAGGGCACCTTGCGCATCGGGTAGCCGGCCGGGTCCACCAGCACCAGGCGGTTGACCCGGTGCGGCTGCGCCAGGGCGAAGTTCCAGGCGATGTAGCCGCCCAGGGAGTTGCCGGCGATGGAGGCCTTATCCACCCGCAGGTGGTCCAGCAGCAGGCCGAGGATGCGCACCATGCGCTCGCCGGAGTAGTCACCGCTGCGCTTGGGGCCGGTCAGGCCGAAGCCGGGGACGTCGAAGCGGATGATCCGGTAGTGCGGCGCGAAGGCCTTCACCCAGCCATCCCAGGTGTGCAGCGAGGCGACCACGCCGTGGATCATCACCAGCGCCGGTTTGTCCCGGCTGCCTTCGTCGCGGTAGTGGACGTTGAAGCCGTCCAGTTCGATGTAGCGCGAGCCGGATTCGGCGTTGCCGTAGCGGGACTTGAGCCGGTCGAGCGGCAACGAACCGAAGCCCAGGCGGGCAACGCCGACGGCCAGCGGGGGCATCATCGGCAGGCTGGTGGCGGTCATGGGAGGCACCTCGTGGTTGTTATTGTCGGTGCCCTATCAGAGCACGCCCCCACGGAGCCGGTGGCCCAGCCTAAGGTTGTGTCACACCGGCCCGGCCTGGGGGCGCAGGGCGGCGATCAGCAGGTCGCCGAGCACCGCCGTGGCCTGCTCGATCTGCGCACGGGGCGCGGCGCTGGAAAGCAGGTCGAGGGAGGCGGCCTCCAGCGCCCAGATCAGCGCCCGCCCGGTGAGCGGCTCCAGGGCCGGCCCGCTGATCCGCAGGCGTTCGTCGAGCAGCGCCACCAGCGCTTCGTGGGCACGTCGGCGATGGCTGGCCAGGGGCGAGCCGCTGCGCATGGCCTCCTCCTGCATCAGGCGGATGATCGGCCCGACGGCCAGGTGGTAGTCGAAGAAGCAGCGCACCATGGCGCGCAGCCAGGCCTCATCGCTGCCGCTGGCTTCGCGCAGGGCGCGGAAGCGTTCCAGCAGCAGCACCACCGAGGTCTGGTAGATGCACGCCAGCACATCCATCTTGTTGGCGAAGTGCTTGTAGAAGGTGCGCCGCGACACCCGCGCTGCCTCCAGCAGGTCGTTCACCGTGGTGTCGTCGATGCCCTTGCGGGCGAACACCGGGATGGCCGCCAACTGGATGTTGGTTTTCAGCAGGTGCCCCACCAGCGGGCCGCCGCCCTCCCCTTGCTGGCGTGCCACGGCGCCGTAGCCGCCGAGGTCCTCGAACACTGCCAGAACGGCCCCACGCTCGCCCCCTCCCATCGCTTCTCCTCACCGAACCAAGGCGCGGGTGACGGCGCCGCGCCGCCTGGCTACTCTTGGCGCGCCCCTTCCCGCCGGACCCGAATGCCGATGACGCTATCACGCCGCCTGCCCTGGCCGCTGGCCATCCTTTTGCTGGTGCTGTGCCTGCCGGCCGGCGCCGCCGACCTGTACTACCTGGGGCAGAAACTGCCGGATCTGCAGCGTCCCTGGGGCAGCCCGGAGTACCAGCAGTTGATCGAGGCCCTGGAGCGCATCGACAAGACCCAGGCCAACGCCCTGCCCCGCCGCAGCGGCGAGTTCACCGGGCCGATCTACCAGCGCATGGTCAATGAAGGGAACTTCAAACCGCAGCTGAACATCTACGCCCCGCTGGAGCTGCGCCAGAACGAGGCGCGGGAGGTGCTGTTCCGCCTCAAGGAGCTGATGCGCCTGTACTTCGACTTCAAGGCCCCGCAGCAACCCTACGGCGCCGAAGCCCTGGGGCTGATGAGCTACTCCCTGCGCCAGCAGGCGGTGCTGTTCTCCCTGACGGTGGAATTCTGGATGACCCTCTCGGAGAGCGAGCAGACCAGCGCGATCCGCCTCCAGGGCCTGCAGGAGACCAAGGACGCCGCCGCCATGCTCACCTCCAGCGCGCTGGACTACCTGGGGCTGACCAAGCAGTTCAACCGCGAGGACCTGGTGCTCTACGGCGCCGAGCTGGCCAAGCAACTGCCGGAGCTGTACATCCACCTGCGCAGCGAGGTACGCGCCCAGTTGCTGGCACGGGTCGGCGAGCTGGCGGAGAAGCACCCCTATCCCGAGGTGCGCGCCAGCATGAGCAGCCTGCTGCCGGTGCTGGCCGGCATCCATCAGGATGTGGAAAAGCAACTGGCACAGCCACCGAAGGCCAAGCCGGCGGCACCGGCCCTGGACCTCAGCGCGCCGCCGGCAACCTCAGCGCAATAGACCGAGGGCCTTGGCCCGGGCCACGGCCTGGGTGCGCCGCTCGACCCCGAGCTTGCCGTTGATGTGGCGGGCGTGGGTCTTCACCGTGTGCAGCGAGATGAACAGCCGCTCGCTGATCTCCTGGTTGGAGCAACCCTGGGCGATCAACTGCAATACCGCCAGCTCGCGGGTGCTGAGCATCTCCCCACTGCCCTGCGACTCGCCAAGCGCATCGCCCGCCGAGTCGCCCAGGTGTTCCAGCAGGGTCGCCTGGGGGCCATCCGGGCGCGCGGCGATCTGTTCACGCAGCCAGCCGCTGCGCTGGGTCAGCAACAGGTGGAACGGCAGCAAGGCGCCGCCGGCCATGGCGTCGAATGCGCTGCCCAGGGCGAGCGACGCTTCGCGCTCCTTGCCCATTTCCAGCAGCAGGTGCACCAGCGCGACTTGCGCGAACTGAGCCAACAGCAATGCCCCGGCTTCCCGGGCGCGCAGTGCCAGGGCCCGCAGGCGACGCTCGGCCTCGGCGGCACGCCCCTCCACCCGGGCCAGGGCGGCCTGCTGCAATTCGACGTACATCGGCAGTTGCGGGTGGAACTCCGGCGCGGCGGCCGGCTGCTCGCCGCCATAGGTTTCCGACAGCCGCACCAGCCAGGCGTTGGCCAGTTCCAGTTGTCCCTGGGCCAGCCACAGCTCGCACTTCACCAGGGTGGCCATGGCCAGGTAGTAGACCGGGGGAATGTCCCAGATGTGCATCAGCCGCTCGGCCTCGGCGAGCAGGGCAAAGGCGGCGGCGAAGCGGCCTTCGCGCCCTTCCAGGCTGGCCAGCACGGCGTAGCCGGTGAGCAGGCTGATGTCGCGACAGGCACGGGCTTCGGCGATCCCGGCGAGCAGGCGGCTGCGCGCCGCCTCGGGTTGCAGGCGCTGGGCCAGCAGGTAGCCCTCGTACATCATCAGCCGTGCCCGTGCGGCGTAGCGGCGTTGGGGTGACAGGTCGCGCAGGCAGTCGAGGCCCAGTTGCACCTCCAGGCAGGCCCGGTGCACCTCACCACGGGCGTGCAGCAGGCGCGAGCGGTCGTAGTGTGCGACGGCTTCGAACAGCGGGTTGCCGATGCGCTGGGCCAGCTCCAGGGCATCCCGGCTCAGGCCCCGGGCGCGCCACAGGTCGCCGCGCACCACGGCGATATTGGCCAGGGTCGACAGGCACAACAGGCGCTGGCCGTAGCGTTCGGGACTGAGGGCGGCGACCGCTTCGGCACAGTGACGCTCGGCCAGGTCGATGTCACCACGACCTCGGGCGATCACGCCGCTGAGAGTGAGCCACTGGGACAGCAGGTTCTGCTGGGCCTGGGCGCTGGGCGCGGGCAGGAAGCGCGACAACTGAGCACCCAGCTCCTCGGCTGCATCCAACTGGCAGGCCAGGGCCAGCGAGAGGCTGTAGAGCATGATCAGCCGCGGGGTGCTGACCAGCAGGCTGTCGGGCAGGTCCATCTTCCAGCGCAGCAGCATGGCGATGTTCTGCTCGGCCAACAGCTGCTCCTCGGAGAGGTTCTGCACCAGGCTGGCGGCCACGTCGGGCTGGCCGGCGCGCAAGGCCTGTTCGATGGCTTCGTCCAGCAACCCCTGGGCACTGAACCAGCGGCAGGCGCGCAGGTGCAGGCTGGCCTGGGGCAGGCTGCCGGCGCCGGTCGGCCGCGCCCGCAGCAGGTCGGAGAACAGGTGGTGGTAACGGAACCAGCGGCCGTGCTCGTCCAGCGGGACGAGGAACACCTGGTTGGCCTGCAGCTGCTGGAGCAGCGCGGCACTGTCGTGGCTGTCGCGCACGGCATCGCAGAGTTCGGCACAGAAGCGGTCGAGGCAGGCGGTGTCATAAAGGAAGGTCTGGATGTCCGCCCCCTGCCGCTCGATCACCTCTTCCAGGAGGTAGTCGCGGATCAGCCCTTCGTCACCGTGGGGGCCACGGGCCAGGGCCTGGGTATCGCCTTCGTCCTGGCTGGCCAGCAGCCACAGACGCAGGCCGGCGGCCCAGCCTTCGCTGCGCGACAGCAGGTGTTCGAGGCCGACGCCCTCCAGCTCGACGCCCTGGGCCTGGAGCAGTGCGGCGCTCTCCGCCTCGGTCAGGCGCAGGTCCTGCTCGTTGAGTTCCACCAGTTGCCGCGACAGGCGCAGGCGCGCCAGGTGCCAGTCCGGGCGCTGGCGGCTGGTCACCAGCAGCACCAGGCCGGCAGGCAGGTGGTTGAGGACGAACTGCAGGCAGCGGTCGAGCACGGCGCCCTGGGCCAGGTGGTAGTCGTCGAGCACCAGCAGCACGGGTTGGTGGGGATCGAGCCGGGCGGAAAGTTCGTCCAGCAGGCCGTCGATCCACTGTTCGAAGGCAAAGGGCTGGTGGCGCTGGCGCAGTTTCAGCAAGCCCATGGCCTCCTCGCCCAGCCCGGGCAGGATCTGGCGCAGGCCGTCGAGCAGGCGTTCGAGGAAGCGCCCGGGGTCGTTGTCCCGACACCCGAGCCCGAGCCACAGCGTGCGCCAGGCTTGGGGCAACCCTTCGCAGAACTCGATGGCCAGGGAACTCTTGCCGAACCCGGCCGGGGCGCTGACCAGCAGCAGGCGGCCGGAAAGACCGTCGACCAGGCGGTCACACAGACGGGGGCGGGACAGGTGTCCAGCCGGCAACGGAGGTCGGAAGAAGCGTTCGCCCACCACCGGCATGGCAGTGGGCGCGAAGGACCGCGAACTGGAAAGGTCTGTCATCACCCGGCTTCTAGTAATGGTTATGCCGCGGGGGCGGGACGTGGGGGCAGCCTATCCCCTCGGCCGATTCATTTGAAGTACCCGGGGAAATCATGGAAAAGAAAAAGCCGGCCCAAGGGCCGGCTTTTTTACAACGTCCTACAGGATCAGCGAACGCCAGCTTGACGCAGGGCCGCCGGGGTGTAGTCGCTCTCGGACGCGCTGTAGTTGAAGTCGTAGGACTGTTTCTCCTCGTTCTTCATGCCCAGGGCCAGGTAGCGGCCGGAGAGCAGGTCGTACAGGGTTTCCACGGCGTACCAGGGCACCTGCTTGTCGTAGTAGTACTCGGCATGAGCCTCGGCGACGCGCCACAGGGTGCCACGACCGTCGTAGTGGTCGATGGCAGCGGCTTGCCAGGTGTCTTCGTCGATGTAGAAGTCACGCTTGGCGTAGATGTGGCGCTCGCCCGACTTCAGGGTGGCGACGACGTGCCACACGCGGTGCAGCTCGTAGCGGGCCAGGTCCTGGTTGATGTGGCCGGCCTTGATGATGTCGTCGTACTTCAGCTTTGGCGAGTCCAGGCGGTAGCTGTTGTAGGGGATGTAGATCTCCTTCTTGCCTTCCAGCTTCCAGTCGTAGCGGTCGGGCGCACCGTTGTACATGTCGAAGTTGTCGGAGGTACGCAGGCCGTCGGCGGCGGTGCCCGGGCCGTCGTAGGACACCTGCGGTGCACGACGGACGCGGCGTTGGCCGGCGTTGTACAGCCACGCCAGGCGCGGCTCCTTCACCTGGTTGAGGGTTTCGTGCACCAGCAGCACGTTACCGGCCAGGCGCGAGGGCGCCGTCACGCGCTGCTTGAAGTAGAACAGCACGTTGCTGGGCTTGTTCGGGTCGTAGTCCTTCAGCTTGTCGCGGAAGGTGAACTCGTCCTGGAAGTACACCAGGCTGTAGGAGCCGTTGGGCTGCGGGGTTGCCTGGGTCACCAGGCGACGCACGCTGCCGCCCCGGTAGCGGGTGATGTGGTTCCAGATCGCTTCCAGGCCGTTCTGCGGGATCGGGAACGGGTTGGCGAGCTTGAAGTTCTCCAGGCCGTTGCCACCCTCCACCAGCTTGGTGGCAGTGGCGTTGGCCTTGGCGGCAGCGAGCACATCAGCCGGTACGGTGGCCGAGCGATGGGTGGGGAACACCGGCATCCTGTAGGAGTCCGGGTAGCGCTTGAACATGGCGTACTGGCCGGGGGTCAGCTTGTCCTTGTACTGGTCCACGTTCTGCGCGGTGATGGTGAACAGCGGCTTCTCGCTGGCGAAGGGGTCGGCGAGGAAACCACGGTCATCCACCGCACCGGCGTTCTGCGGCAGGCCGCCTGTCCACTCGGGGATGCTGCCATCAGCATTGCCGGCCTTCTCCGCACCCAGCGGGGTCAGGCTGGTGCCCAGCTTGGCCGCCTCGTCGGCCGGCACCGCCGCCATGACGGCGGAGGCCAGCAGCGACAGCGCCAGGGCACCGGTTTGCAGAAGAGTCTTTGTTGTTTTCATAGTGAGTCCTTGTCTTCCGGAGCCGCTTAGAAGTTCATGCCAAAGCTGAGCGCGAGGAAGTCGCGGTCAGTCAGGGTGTTGTACTTGCCGCCGAAGAAGTCGGTGTAGCTGAGGCTGGCGGTGTAGGTGTTCTGGTACTCGGCGTCCAGGCCCAGGCTCACGGCCTTGGCGCCTTCGGTGAAGGAGCCGTTCGGGCCATGGCCATGGACGTCATGGGACCAAGCCACGTTAGGCTTCAGGTTGATACCAGCGAAGACGTCGTTGTAATCCCAGACTGCGCGGGCGCGATATCCCCAAGAGTTACTGGTAACGAAACCTTCGTCCTCACAGTACTTGGTCAGGTTCTTGGCGCTGGCACTGCCCAATGTACTTAGATTGAGGACGCGGCACTGATCGTTCGGCAGCGGCCCGGGACCGTAGATGGGGTCACGGCCGTAACGGGCCTTGCTGGTGCTTTCGAGCCCCCCAACATGGGTGAAGCCCACCTCGCCCACAAGCGTTAACCGCTCGGCCCCCATCACTTGATCAAAGAAGTGAGTAAAGGTGGTCTGGAACTGGCTGATTTCCTTACGGCGGTAACCATGCTGAACGGTATCTGGCCTTCCGGTCAGAACCGATGCGCTGGGATTAAGAGGTGATAGCCCCGAATAGAGAATGTCCGTGCTATTCAGCTGTACAGGAGCATTTGGCCGATAGCTGAACTCGCCACTCCAGGCAGTGCCGGTAGGCAGCGTGGTAGAGAAGCTGATGCCATAAAGCCTGATGTCTTCGGGGTACTCCATGAAGTACTTACCATTACCTGCCACGACAACTGGCAGCAGGCTCGGCGCCAAGGCACTCGCAGTTCCCAGCGGAATGCCGGCGGCAACAAGCTGCCCAACCAGGGATGCCGCACTGTAAGAGCCAGCCGGAGACCCAATACCACTGAAGATCGGCGCTCGGCTGTGATAGTTCATGAAATAGAAGCCGAACTCGGTATCCAGCCTCGGCGAGAAGTAACGAAGCGCCGTCCCCCACTGTCCGCTGTCACGGGCGTCGTCGTCACCTGCACGGGCAACGATCGCTCCCTCATCGGGATTTCCCCAGCGCACTCCGTTGTTCTGAATGACATTGAGTGCAGAACTCGGAATACCAGCCGCTTGGAGCGAACTGCGAGTCCCTAGAACCGCGAGATTGCTGTCGCAGCCATCCGCGACGATGTCAGGCTGAGCAAAGAAAGTGCCGCAGTTGTCGGTAACGGTCTGGTCCCACTCCAACTGGTAGAAAGCCTCGGCCGACAGGTTGTCAGTCAGGCTCTGGGACACGTAGAACATGTTGACCGGAATCAGACCCTCCTTGACCTCCGCGCCCGGGCGACGGAAGGCGGAAACGTCAATCGGGTTGATCGAGTTGATGCCGTTCTGGATGAAGGTGCTCTCACCCCAGCTCACCACCTGCTTGCCCAGGCGCACGGAGCCCGGCAGGTCAGCGATGTTGTAGTTGTGATAGATGAAGGCGTCGAGGATCTGGCCACCGGAGGACTGAGCAGCTTCCTTGCGGTTGCTGTCGTCGATGTCCTTGAACAGGCGGCTCTCGTCCTTCAGTTCGAAGTCGTACCAGTACTTGCCACGGATGAAGACGCCGGTATCCCCATACTTCAGCTCCAGGTCGTGGATGCCCTTGAAGATCTTCGAGAAGGTCTCGCCGCGCTTGAAGTTCAGGTGCGAGTCGTCGGAGGTCTGCGACAGGCCGCGACCGCCATTGTTCGAACCGATCAGATCCTTGTCCGGGCTGGCCATGGACCAACTGGCCCCCACGGACAGCGACGAGTCGAACTGCCCCTCGATCTCACCGATGTTGAAGGTCACGCCGAATGCCGGAGCGGCGAGGGTGGATGCGAGGCTGACAGCTACAGGCAGCCGCGCCAGTCGCCAGATGGGTTTTCTAATTGTTGTCATCGACGCTACTCCATGTGTGTTTTTTGTTATGGAATGAGCGGACTATAGCCAGCGGGCTATACCGCTTGATCCCTCTAAAGTGTGATTTGCTGCCCTGCGTACGGCCCGAGTCGCTCTGGCTCGCAGGTTTGAAGACTAGACCGAAGTTGCGATAGGTAAAGGCGGGGGTGACGCGGCAAGAGGCCGCAATCACTGGGCCAAGCGTTTGCTTGGTGGCTGGGCCGGGCCTTTCGGCCCGACCCGAGGGTGGGTCAGAGAGCGGAGAGGAAGGCGCTGTCTGAGGCCTGCCATTGGGCGACGTCGACGCGGATACGTTTCTTGTCCAGTTTGCCCACGCTGGTCTTGGGAATTTCAGTAACAACGGCGATCTGGCTGGGAATGGCCCACTTGTTGATGTGGCCCTGCTCGACGAAGGGCTTGAGGTGCTCCTTCAGTTCCTTCGCGTCCAGGGCGCAGCCATCGCGGAGCACCAGCAGCGCGAACGGGCGCTCGCCCCACTGCGGATCGGGCACCCCGACCACCGCCACCTCGCGCACCGCCGGATGACGGCTGACCAGATCCTCCAGCGCCAGGGAAGAGATCCACTCGCCCCCGGTCTTGATCACGTCCTTGATGCGGTCGCGGATGTCGATGAAGCCCATGCCGTCCAGGGTCGCCACATCACCGGTGTGCAGCCAGCCGTGCTCCCACAGTTCCTCGCTCTTCTGCGGCTCGTTGAAGTAACCCTGGGTCAGCCAGGGTGCGCGCAGCACCAGCTCGCCCTGGGTCTCGCCATCCACCGGTAGCAGGTGACCCTCGGCGTCCATGATGGCCGCCTCCACCAACGGCACCGGTACACCGGCCTTGATGCGGTAGGTGGTGCGCTCGTCCTCGCTGCCGGCACGCAGCTCTTCGTTGAGGTGGGCGACGGAGATCAGCGGGCATGTCTCGGACATGCCGTAGGCTGCCGTGAGCTGGATGCCCCGGGCCTTGGCGGCTTCGTACAGGGCGCGGTTCAGCGCGCTGCCGCCGATGATCACCTTGAGCCCGCCGAAGTCATGGCCCTGGGCGCTCGGGGTGTTGAGCATCATCTGCAGGATGGTGGGCACGCAGTGGGAGAAGGTCACCTTCTCCTCGCGGATCAGCCGGCAGAGCATCTCCGGCTCGTAGCGCCCCGGGTAGACCTGCTTCACCCCCAGCATGGTGGCTACATAGGGCACGCCCCAGGCGTGAACGTGGAACATCGGGGTGATGGGCATGTAGACGTCGTCGGTGCCCATCAGGCGGATGCTGTCCAGCGCACCGATGGTGGAAGCCATGGACAGGGTATGCAGCACCAGTTGCCGGTGAGTGAAGTACACCCCCTTCGGGTTGCCGGTGGTGCCGGTCGTATAGAAGGTGGTGGCGACGGAATCCTCGTCGAAATCCGGGAAGGCGTAACGGGGGCTGGCAGCGGCCATCAGTGTCTCGTACTCGCCGACGAGGTTCGGCAGGTCGGCGCGCTTGTCGGCCGCGTCGGTCAGCAGCAGGGTCTTCTCCACCGTGGTCATCTGGCCTTCGATGGCCTTGTAGATCGGCACGAACTCGCTGTTGACCAGCACGAAGCGGTCCTCCGCGTGGTTCATGGTGTAGAGGATCTGGTCCGGCGAGAGGCGGATGTTGATGGTGTGCAGCACCGCGCCGATCATCGGGATGGCGAACATGCACTCCAGGTAGCGGTGGCTGTCCCAGTCCATCACCGCCACGGTGTCGCCGGCCTTCACACCGGCCTCGGTCAGCACGTTGGCCAGGCGCGCCACGCGCTCGACGAAGGTGGCGTAGCTGTAGCGCACCTGGTCGCGGTAGACGATCTCCCGGGTCTTCTCGTAGCGGCTGCCGGAGAGCAGCAGACGCTTGATCAGCAAGGGGTAGGTGTAGGCGTTGTCGGCCGGTTTGATGACTCGGGTCTGCACCATGGGAAAGCACCTGCGTACAAAGGGGTTTCATGTAGTCATGCGCACTCTAGAGCCCCGCGTCCAGTGCTCAATCAGTCAAAAGAATGATTTGCCACGTGACCCTTTGGCCACTTCCGGTCACGAGATAGAATCGCCCCACCCGGCCGGTCGCGGCCTGTCCCCACAGAGGAAGCAAGAAGATGTCCGAGATCGTAATCGTCAGCGGCGCCCGCACCCCCATGGGCGGTTTCCAGGGCAGCCTCGCCGGTGTGTCCGCCGTCGACCTGGGCGCCCTGGCCATCCGTGAAGCCGTGGCACGCGCTGGTATCGACGCCGCCGACGTGCAGGAAGTGATCATGGGTTGCGTGCTGCCCGCCGGCCTCAAGCAGGGCCCGGCCCGCCAGGCGTCGCTGAACGCCGGCCTGCCCGCCGCCACCGGCTGCACCACCATCAACAAGCTCTGCGGCTCCGGCATGAAGGCCGTGATGCTGGCCCACGACCTGCTCAAGGCCGGCACCAACAGCGTGATGGTCGCCGGCGGCATGGAGAGCATGTCCAACGCCCCCTACGTGCTGGAGAAGGCCCGCACCGGCCTGCGCATGGGCCACGGCGAGATCAAGGACCACATGTTCCTCGACGGCCTGGAAGACGCCCGCACCGGCCGCCTGATGGGCTCCTTCGCCCAGGAGACCGCCGACACGTACAACATCACCCGCGAGGAGATGGACGCCTACGCCATCGAGTCCCTCAAGCGCGCCCAGGCGGCCATCGCCGAGGGTGCCCTCGCCGCCGAGATCGTCCCGGTCACCGTCACCACCCGCAAGGGCGAGACCCTGGTGAAGGACGACGAGCAGCCGCTGACCGCCAACCTCGACAAGATCCCGACCCTGCGCCCGGCCTTCCGCAAGGACGGCACCATCACCGCCGCCAACGCCAGCTCCATCTCCGACGGTGCCAGCGCCCTGGTGCTGATGACCGCCGAGGAAGCCCAGCGCCGCGGCCTCAAGCCCCTGGCGAAGATCGTCGGCCATGCCACCCAGAGCCAGGACCCGAGCGAATTCACCCTCGCCCCCATCGGCGCCATGACCAACCTGTTCAGGAAGACCGGCTGGAACAAGGACGACGTGGACCTGTTCGAGATCAACGAAGCCTTCGCCATGGTCACCATGCTCGCCATGCGCGAACACGGCCTCGACCACGCCAAGGTCAACGTCTACGGCGGTGCCTGCGCCCAGGGCCACCCGGTGGGCTCCACCGGCTCGCGCATCATCCTCACCCTGATCAACGCCCTGCGTAACACAGGTGGCAAGCGCGGCGTCGCCTCGCTGTGCATCGGCGGCGGCGAAGCCACTGCCGTGGCGGTGGAACTGCTGTAACCCACCCGCGCGGCCAACCAGAAGGGGCTCCCGGACCAACGTCCGGGAGCCCCTTTTTCATTCCGCCCGGGCGCGCCTCAGGCGGGCACCGCCTTGGGCGCATGGGCCGGCGTCCTCGGGAACACCAGCGCCGCCGCGAAGGTCAGCGCACCGAACACCGCCAGCACCAGGTACAGCCCCACCAACCCATGGCGCGGTTCGATGAAGGCGATCATCGGGATGGCCGCCGCACTGGCGCCGAAGGACAGGAAGTAGCGCAGCGCGAAGACCCGCGCCTGCCACTGCGGCGCGACGAAGTTGGCCACCATCGCATCGTTCACCGTCACCTGGCCGAACACCGCGAACATGAAGGCGGCGCCCAGGGCGATCACCGCCCAGCCATCGGCATAGGCCATGGCCACCAGCAACGGCCCCTGGCAGACGGTCATCACCACGAACGGCAGCTTCAGGCTGTAGCGATCCAGCACACGGCCCATCAGCAACTGCGCCACGGCACCGAAGGCGTAGGCGATGCTGACGACGATGCCGAGGCTTTCCGGCGAGGCGAACAGGTCCACCAGGCGCTCCTGGAACAGCTTCGGGTAGGTCATGGTCGAGGCGTTGAAGATCACCCCGCCGGTGGCCGTCACCAGCGCCAGCACACCGAACACCAGGCGCATCGACACCTGCCCCGCCCCACCAGCCCGATGGGTGCCGGCCGCGGCGACGGGAGACGCCTCGTCCCGCACGCAGAGGGCGAACCACACCCCAATGGCCACCGACAAAGCGCCCGGCAGGATGAACGCCGCGCGCCAGCCGAAATGGGCGGTGAGAAAGCCCGTGACCAGCGCCGAGAACGCCACGCCCAGGTTGCCCCACATGCCGTTGATGCCGATCTCGCGACCACGGTTCTGCGCATGGGCCACCAGCATCGCCGTGCCCACCGGGTGGTAGATGGCGGCGAACACGCCCATCAGCGTCAGCCCCAGCACCAGCATCGGCGTGCTGCGGCTCAGCCCGGTGAAGATCGCCGCGCCGCCGATGCCGAGGAAGAACACCAGCATCATGTGGCGGCGGCTCCATTTATCCCCCAGCCAGCCGGCCGGTAGCGAGCAGGCCCCGAAGGCGATGAAGCCGCCGAGGGACAGCCCGATCAGTTCGGCGTAGGACAGCTCGAAGGTAGCGGTCATGCCCAGCACGGCGGCAGGGAAGATGAGCATGAACATGTGGTCGATGATGTGGGCGGCGTTGATGAAGCGGATGACGGTACGCGGTCGGTTCATGGCAGTTTCGCTGCTGTTTGGTTGTTGTGGACCGCCATGCTAGGTTGGCCGCCCAGCAACGTTCTGCCAAAAAGATCATCGGAACAGCCATGTTCATCGAGCATCTGCCCCAGGGCCGGATCGGCGCCGTCGCCCTCGACTACCCCGACGGCGCCCATGTCGACCTGCACCTGCACAACCAGGCGCAATTCCTCTACGCGGCGCAGGGGCTGATGCGCCTGGTCACCGAGGCCGGCGCCTGGGTCATCCCGCCGACCCGCGCGGTGTGGATTCCACCGGGTATCGAGCACCAGATCTTCATGTCCGGGCAGGTGCAGATGCGCACCCTGTTCATCGCCGCCGACGCTGCACCACCGAACCTTGATGCCTGCTGCGTGCTGGCGGTACCGCCGCTGCTGCGGGAGCTGATCCTGCGCCTGGTGGCGCTGGAGGCCGGCGATACCGATGACGAACACCGCAGCCTGGTGCAGCGCCTGATCCTCCACGAAATCGCCGCCCTGGAGCGCATGCCCCTGCACCTGCCGATGCCCCAGGACCGACGCCTGCAAGCCATCTGCCTGGCCCTGCTGGAAACCCCGGAGAGCACCCGCACCCTCGACGACTGGAGCCTGGAGGTGGGCGCCAGCACCCGCACCCTGAGCCGGCTGTTCGCCCAGGAGCTGGGCATGAGCTTCAACGACTGGCGCCAGCAGCTGCGCCTCACCGAAGCCCTGCCGCGCCTGCTGGCCGGACACGGCGTGCAGCAGGTCGCCCACGACCTGGGCTACGGCAGCGGCCGCGCCTTCAGCGCCATGTTCCGCCGCCTGCTGGGGGAAAACCCGAGGGAATACGTGGCCAGCCTGGGGTTGCTGGCGACGCTGGAGAAAGGCTGATGTGCCAGATGCCGCCTGGTGGGGCGCGGGTGGCAGTGATGCGGTTCGCCGAGCTCACCGCATCCTACGGAGACGCACCACGCTCCGTAGGATGGGCTGAGCTGTGCGAAGCCCATCGTTGCAAGGTACGGAGCCACGATGCGGTTCGCCGAACTCACCGCATCCTACGGATGCACACCACAGCTCCGTAGGATGGGCTGAGCTGTGCGAAGCCCATCGTTGCGAGGTGGAGCGCTTACTTCATCGAGGTAAAGGCCAGCTTGATCCCCAAGCCCACCAGCACAGCGCCCATCAGACGGTCGAACCAGTGGCCCAGGCGGGCGAAGCCGCTGCGCACACGCTCCTGGCTGAACAGCATCGCCACCAGGCAGAACCACACGGCGGTGGCACAGGCCAGGTAGAGGCCGTAGCCGGCCTGCACCGCCAGCGGGGTGTGGGGGTTGATGACCACGGTGAACAGCGAGAGGAAGAACAGCGTCGCCTTGGGGTTCAGCCCATTGGTGACGAAGCCGGTGACGAAGGCACCGCGCGGGCTGCGCACCTCGCGGGTGAGTTCCGCCTCGGCCGCCGCCGGGTCGGCCGGGCGCGCCCGCAGGGCCTTGATGCCGATGTACAGCAGGTAGGCCGCCGCCAGCCATTTCAGCGCGTTGAACAACACGATGGACTGGGAAACGATCAGGCCGATACCCAGCAGCGAATAGGCCACATGGACGAAGATTCCCATGCCCACACCAATCGCCGTCCAGGTCCCGGCGCGCCGTCCGTGGGCCACGCTCTCGCGCACCACAATGGCGAAGTCCGGTCCCGGACTGGCCACAGCCAGCAGGTGGATCAGGGCAACAGTGAGAAATTCCGTCCAGTACATGGCGCCTCCAGATTCGAGCCAAGGGTCTGTTAGGCTGGCCACCTTACGCCTACACAAGCCTCGGAAAAAGGTACAGCTGATGACCAACAGCCTCCGCGCCGTGTTCCTCGACCACGCCTCCCTCGACCTCGGTGACCTCGACCTGACGCCCCTGCGCCAGCTCTTCGGCGAACTGGTGCTGCACGAGCAGAGCGCCCAGGCCGACGTGGTGGAGCGCCTCCGGGGGGCGCCGGTGGCGATCACCAACAAGGTGGTGATCGACGCCGACGCCATGGCCGCCCTGCCCGACCTGCGGCTGATCCTGATCAGCGCCACCGGCACCAACAACATCGACCTCGCGGCGGCCCGCCAGCACGGCATCACCGTCAGCAACTGCCGGGGCTATGGCACGCCCTCCGTGGCCCAGCACACCCTGATGCTGATGCTCAACCTGGCCACCGCCTTCCTCGACTACCAGCGCGACGTGCGCCAGGACCGCTGGCAGAAGGCAAGCCAGTTCTGCCTGCTGGATCACCCCATCGTCGAACTGGAAGGCAAGACCCTCGGCCTGCTCGGCCATGGCGAACTGGGCGGCGCGGTGGCGCGCCTGGCCGAAGCCTTCGGCATGCGCGTGCTGCTGGGTGCCCTGCCCGGCCGCCCGGACCGGGCCGACCGCCTGCCCCTGGAGGACCTGTTGCCGCACGTGGACTTCCTCAGCCTGCACTGCCCGCTGACCGAGCACTCCCATCACCTGATCGACGTCCACGCGCTGGCGCGGATGAAGCGCGGCGCCTTCCTGGTCAACACGGCCCGGGGCGGCCTGGTGGACGAACACGCCCTGGCCGACGCCCTGCGCAGCGGCCACCTGGGGGGCGCCGCCACCGACGTGCTGACCCAGGAACCGCCGAAGGACGGCAACCCGCTGCTGGCGGTGGACATCCCGCGCCTGATCGTCACCCCGCACAACGCCTGGGGCAGCCGCGAGGCACGCCAGCGCATGGTGGAGCAGATGGCCGAGAACACCGAGGCCTGGCTGGCAGGCACCCCGTGCCGTACGGTCGTCTAGGGCGGGTGAGTTTCTGGTAAAGTTCGCCGCTTTTATCAGGACCGACCCATGGACCCGCGCAGCGAAGTCGTGCTTCGACAGGCCGAACTGTTCCAGGGCCCGCTGCTGGCAGCGGGTCTTCCCGCCGACGACCTGCTCGGCACCCTGCCCCAGGCCCGGGGCTGGAGCTGGCACGCCGGCGAGCACGCCAGCCTGGAGGCCCGTTTCGCCGGCCGCACCACCTTCGCGGTGCAGGCGCCGGACGAGCCCTTCGAGCAGGCCCTGCTCTTTCTGCCCAAGTCCCGCGAACTGACCGATTACCTGCTGGCTGCCCTGGCCGCACGCCTGCCCGGCCGCAACCTGTTCCTGGTGGGCGAGAAGCGCGGCGGCATCGAGCGTGCAGCCAAGCAGTTGGCGGCCTTCGGCACCCCGCGCAAGCTGGACAGCGCGCGCCACTGCCAACTGTGGCAGGTCCGCGTCGACCAGGCCCCCGAACGCCCCGACCTGGACAGCCTGGCTCAGCGCTACAGCCTGGAGCTGCCCGATGGGCCGCTGCAGGTGGTCAGCCTGCCCGGCGTGTTCAGCCATGGTCGCCTGGACCGGGGCACCGCCCTGCTGCTGCCGCACCTCGACGACCTGCCCGTCGGCCCGGTGCTGGATTTCGGCTGCGGAGCCGGCGTCATCGGCGCCAGCCTCAAGCGCCGCTACCCGGCCAGCGAACTGCTGCTGCTGGACGTGGACGCCTTCGCCGTCGCCAGCAGCCGCCTGACCCTGGCCGCCAACGGCCTCGCTGCCGAGGTGATCGCCGGCGACGGCATCCACGCCGCGCCCAAAGGGCTGGCGGCCATCGTCAGCAACCCGCCCTTCCACCAGGGCGTGCACACCGACTACCAGGCCAGCGAAACCCTGCTGCGGGCTGCTGGCCAGCACCTGCGCCCCGGCGGCGAGCTGCGCCTGGTGGCCAACAGCTTCCTGCGCTATCCGCCCCTCATCGAACAGGCACTCGGCAATTGCCGGACCCTGGCGGAGGGCGACGGTTTCTGCGTCTACCGTGCCCGCCGCTGAGCGGCGGGCGTTCCTGCATCTACCCACGACGAGCGGCCCCGGCCGCCGCGCCCATCCGGCATGAGACCGGACCCCTGGAGTTCTACCTTGACCGACCACACTGCCAACCCGCCGGCCGCCCACGGCCTGCACCGGGCGCTGAAGCCCCGACACCTGAACATGATCGCCATCGGCGGCTCCATCGGCACCGGCCTGTTCGTCGCCTCCGGCGCCACCGTCGCCACGGCTGGCCCCGGTGGCGCCCTGCTGGCCTACGCACTGATCGGCCTGATGGTCTACTTCCTCATGACCAGCCTGGGAGAAATGGCTGCACACATGCCGGTTTCCGGCTCGTTCAGCACCTATGGCAGCCGGTTCGTCGACGATGGCTTCGGTTTCGCCCTGGGTTGGAACTACTGGTACAACTGGGCGGTGACCATCGCCGCCGAACTGGTGGCGGCCCAATTGATCATGAACTTCTGGTTCCCGGACGTGCCCGGCATCTACTGGAGCGGGCTGTTCCTGGCGCTGATGTTCGCGCTGAACGTGGTCTCGGTTAAGGGCTTCGGCGAGAGCGAGTTCTGGTTCGCGCTGATCAAGGTGGTGACGGTGGTGATCTTCATCGGCGTCGGCCTGGCCACCATCTTCGGCCTGATGAGCGGCATGCAATCCCCGGGCTTCAGCAACTTCACCCAAGGCGAGGCGCCCTTCGTCGGCGGGCTGCAGGCCATGGTCGGCGTGGCGATGATCGCCGGCTTCTCGTTCCAGGGCACCGAGCTGATCGGCATCGCCGCCGGCGAGTCGGAGAACCCGCGCAAGAACATCCCCATCGCCATCCGCCAGGTGTTCTGGCGAATCCTGATGTTCTACATCCTGGCGATCTTCGTGATCGGCATGCTGATCCCCTACACCGAGCCCAGCCTGCTGCAGAACGAGGCCAGCGACATCAGCGTGTCGCCCTTCACCCTGCTGTTCGAGCGCGCTGGCTTCGCCGCCGCCGCCAGCGTGATGAACGCGGTGATCCTCACGGCCATCCTCTCGGCGGGCAACTCGGGCATGTACGCCTCCACGCGGATGCTCTACACCCTGGCCCTCCAGGGCAAGGCGCCGAAGCTGTTCGCCCGCCTCTCCGACAACGGCGTGCCGCGCAACGCGCTGTACGCCACCACCCTGGTGGGCGCGCTGTGCTTCTTCACCTCCATCGTCGGCGACAGCACCCTCTACACCTGGCTGCTGAACACCTCCGGCATGTGCGGTTTCATCGCCTGGCTGGGCATCGCCATCTCCCACTACCGCTTCCGCAAGGGCTACCTGCTGCAGGGCGGCCGCCTGGAAGACCTGCCCTACCGCGCCAAGCTGTTCCCCTTCGGCCCGCTGTTCGCCTTCGCCCTGTGCCTGGCGATCACACTCGGGCAGAACTACGAGGCACTGGTGGGCGAGCAGATCAACTGGGTGGGCCTGGCAGCCACCTACATCAGCCTGCCGCTGTTCCTGGTGATCTGGCTGGGTTACCGCTTGCGCAAGGGCAGCCGCTTCGTGCGCTACGCCGAGATGGACGTGCGCGCCACCCTCGACTGACACAGCGGCGGGCTTGCCCGGCGAGCCCGCCTTGTGCAAAATGCGCCCCGTCCTAGGGGAGTAGTCTCCCGCGAGCGCCCTGCTCGCCCGGTCCGCGTCAACACACTTGGTCCACAGACCATGGCGCGGACGACCCCGAGCCTGCACAGACAGGCCAGCGGTTTGACAAGACCTATGACACACACAAGCTGACCCGGGGCGGGCAGGTTGCGTGTGTCATGGTGATTAGTCGACCCGCCCCCCGTAGGAACCCTGATGCTGGAATCCCTGTTCGTCCCCACCCTGATCGTTGCCCTGGCCGAGATCGGCGACAAGACGCAATTGCTCGCCCTGCTCCTGGCCGCGCGCTTCCGCAAACCCTGGCCGATCATCTGGGGCATCATCGCCGCCACCCTGGCCAACCACTTCGCGGCCGGTGCGGTGGGCAGCTGGGTCGCCGGCTTCTTCTCCCCCGCCACCCTGGGCTGGGTCCTCGCTGCCTCCTTCGCCGCCGTGGCCCTGTGGACCCTGGTGCCGGACAAGCTGGACGACGACGAAGCCTCCGGCCTGAAGAAATACGGTCCCTTCCTCACCACGCTGATCGCCTTCTTCCTCGCCGAGATGGGCGACAAGACCCAGGTCGCCACTGTGATGCTGGCCGCGCAGTACCCGCACTTCGTGCTGGTCGTCGTCGGTACCACCCTGGGCATGCTGATCGCCAACGTCCCCGTGGTGCTGGCAGGCAACTTCGCCGCTGATCGCCTGCCCCTGGCCCTGATTCGCCGTCTCGCGGCCGCGGCTTTCGGCATCCTCGCCGTCTACGCCGCGTGGCAGGCCTGGATGCTGAGCACCGCGAGCTGATTCGCCACTTGGCTGACGCCGGAACTCCGGCGTTTCGGCCAATGGCAGGCGGTTGGCAACTGGTAGATTCCCGCCGATCTGCAGAAGCGGCGAAGGAGACAGCGGATGTCGATCGAAGACCTGAAACGTGTAGTCCGCCAGCACATCGACCTCACCTGGAACAAGGGTCGCCTAGCACTGGCCGAGCAGTTGCAGAGCAAGGATTTCCTCTACAAGAGCTCCTTCCTCGGGCAGACGCTGGACAGCGCCGGCTACGCCGGGATGGTGCAGGAAATCCGTGAGGCCATGCCCGATCTGGAAGTGATGGTGGAGGAATGCATCGCCGAAGGTCACAAGGTGTTCACCTGGAGCACCCTGATCGGCAGCATCCAGAAGCCCGCCCTGGGCTACCCGCCCAGCGACCGGGTGCTGAGCATCTCGGCCATGGCCTTCTGGACCTTCAACAGCCGCGGTGAGGTGCAGGAGCTGTGCACCATGTTCGACATGGAAAGCTTCCGTGCCCAACTGGGATTGGCCAACCGCGCCTTTGCGGAAAAGACGCTGCCCTGAGGCAAGGAAAACCGCCGGCTCGGCGAGCCGGCGGTACCAATGGAGCGATCAGTTGCCCTTGGCTTGCTTGTAGAAGGGCATCACCTTCGGAATCGCCGCCTGCAGCGAGGCAATCCGCGAGCCGGACGAGGGGTGAGTGCTCATGAACTCCGGCGGAGCCCCTTCGCTGGCCTTGCTCATCTTCTGCCACAGGCTGATGGCCGCGTTGGGGTTGTAGCCGGCGCGGGCGGACAGTTCGAGCCCGATCAGATCGGCCTCGTTCTCGTTGGCGCGGCTGTTGGGCAGCGTCATCAGGTATTCCACGCCGGTGTTGGCCATCTGCAGGCTGTCGTTGCCTGCCCCCAGCAGCGAACCCAACTGGGTCGCCATCTGCACGCCATAGGCCTTGGACATGGCTTCACGGCCGTGCTCGCGCAGGGCGTGGGCGATCTCGTGGCCCATCACCGCCGCCAGCTCATCGTCGGTGAGCTTGAGCTGATCGATCAGGCCGCTGTAGACGATGATCTTGCCGCCCGGACCGCAGTTGGCGTTCAGCTCGTCGCTGTCGATCACGTTGGCATCCCAGGCCCATTGGGCGGCATCGGGACGGAACACGGACACCTGCGCGATCAGCCGCTTGGCAATGGCCGAGACGCGCTTGGCGTTGGCGCTGCTCTTGTCCAGCACACCGGCCTGGGACGCCTTGTTCAGGGTTTCCTGGTAGGACTGGGCGTACATCTGGTTCACCTGCTGCTCAGACAGCATGCTGAACATGTACTGCTTGCGCTCGACACCGACGGCGCCGCCGCTGGTGGTATTCACGGCCTGGCATCCTGCCAGAAGGACGGACAGCGCAAGACTGCCGAGGATAAGGGGCTTGGCCACGTGTCATTCTCCTGCTTGAACTGCGCGGTACTGTAAGGACCGGACCGATGCCAGGCAACCATGAAGCGGACTGGTGGCCAGGTGACTATCTTTTGTTGTGACAACGGGCTCATGCTCCCGCCCGGTCCGGCCGATAAACCCAGCGCTGGCTGAATAAAGACGCGAACGGAGTTCCCATGAAATTCAGATCGATCCAGTTTTCGGTAGCCACCCTGGCCGGTGCCAGCGTGCTCGCCGTGGTAGTCGCCCTGGTGCTCTACGCCCTCTTCGCCGGCGCCCGGACCCAGGAGCTGGTGCAGTCCCGGACCGAAACGCTGCTGGAGCAGGCCATCGCCGACCGCCTGCAGTCCCTGGCCGCCGCCCAGGTCTCGGATATCCAGCGCGAGCTGGCCGCGCCCATGAGCATCGCCACCACCGTCGCCCAGACCAACGCCCTGCTGGGGCAGACCGCCGAGGACGGCAGCCCGGCCCTCGAAGCCTCCCGCAAGGAGGTGCTCAACCTGCTGCGCCACCTGCTGTCGAGCACCCCCTGGCTGATCGACCTCTACATCGGCTGGCAACCCAACGCCTTCGGCAACGACGCCGACAGCATCGGCCTTCCCGGCCATGACGAGGCCGGGCGTTTCATGCCCTGGTTCTACCGCGACGGCAACGCGCTGAAGGTCGAACCGCTGGGCGCCACCCTGGAAAGCGACAAGCTCCTCCCCACCGGCGTGCGCGAGGGCGAGTACTACCTGTGCCCGCGCGAAACCCTCAAGCCCTGCGTGGTGGACCCGGCCCCCTACGAGTTCGCCGGCAAGATGGTGATGCTCTCCAGCTTCAACGCCCCAATCCTGGTCAACGGCCAGTTCAAGGGCTCAGTGGGTGCGGACCTGTCCCTGGACTTCATCCAGCAACTGCTGGTGGAGGCCAACAAGAAGCTCTACAACGGCGCCGGCGAGCTGGCCCTGCTGGCCAACAACAAGCGCCTGGTGGCCTATACCGCCAATGCCGCCAAGCTGGGCGAGCCGGCGGACCAGGTGCTGGGCAGCGTGATCGCCGACAACCTGCGCAACCTCAGCGGTGACCAGCCGGCCTACGAGATCGACCGCGAGAACGGCCGCATCTTCCTGCTGGTGCCGTTCAAGGTCGCCGGCACCGAGTCGCGCTGGATGCTCAGCCTCAACCTGCCGCTGGAAACGGTGATGGCCGACCTGCACAAGCTCGAAGGCGACCTCACCGCCCAGCGCGACAGCGACATCCTCGGCATGAGCCTGGTGGGCCTGCTGATCGCTGCCATCGGTCTGGTGATCATCTGGCTCGTCGGCTATGGCATCGCCAGCCCGCTGCGGCAGATGGTGGCCATGCTCGACGACATCGCCAAGGGCGAGGGCGACCTCACCCGCCGCCTGCATTCCGACCGCGCCGACGAACTGGGCGCCATCGCCAACGGCTTCAACACCTTCCTCGCCAAGCTGCAGGCGATGATCAGCCAGGTGGTGACCTCGGTGCAGAAGGTCAGCGACTCCTCCGAGCACACCGCCGACATCGCCATCCGCACCAACCAGGGTGTGCAGAAGCAACTGGCCGAGATCGAGCTGGTGGCCACCGCCGTCCACGAGATGACCGCCACCGCCCAGGACGTGGCGCGCAACGCCACCCTGGCAGCCGAGGCAGCCAACAACGCCGACCAGGCTGCCAACGACGGCAAGCGCATCGTCCAGAGCACCACGGGAGCCATCAGCGCCCTGGCCGAGGAAATCGCCCGCGCCGTGGGCGTGGTGCAGAACCTGGCCAAGGACAGCGAGAACATCAACGCCATCCTGGTGGCCATCCGCGGCATCGCCGAGCAGACCAACCTGCTGGCCCTCAACGCCGCCATCGAGGCCGCCCGGGCCGGCGAGCAGGGCCGCGGCTTCGCCGTGGTGGCCGACGAGGTGCGCAACCTAGCGCAGAAGACCCAGCAGGCCACCGAGGAAATCCAGACCATGATCCAGCAGCTCCAGCAGGGCACGCGCGACGTGGTGCGGGTCATGCAGGACAGCCAGACCAAGACCGACACCAGCGTGCAGTCCGCCAGCGAGGCAGCCCAGGCGCTGGAGTCCATCACCCAGGCGGTATCGGTGATCAACGACATGAACACCCAGATCGCCAGCGCCGCCGAGGAGCAGAGCGCCGTGGCAGAGGACATCAACCGCAACGTCACCAACATCGGCCAGGTGGCCAACGAGGTCGCCGGCGGCGCCGATGAAGCCTCCGCCGCCAGCGCCGAGCTGACCAAGCTGGCCGAGCAGCAACGCCGGCTGATCAACCAGTTCAAGGTCTGATCGTCCACTCCCCGGCCCACAGGGCCGGGGAGGCTTTCGGAAGATGAACGGCCCGGCACTTCGTCGGAAACGCCCCGCCCTCGCCCCGCCCCTCCGTTAGACTCGCCGCCGTTTTCGTGGCCCGCCCCGAGCCCGCTGGTCGTAGTCGCAGGCTGTGCCTGCCGCGGAGTTGATGATGTCCCTGCAGGCACTCTGGTCCCTCTACCAGGCCCACCCGCACCAGGCGGTCAACGGCCTTGCCCTGTTCTTCGCCGTCATCGGCAGTTGGCTGCTCATGGCCACCCGGCTGCGCGAGCAACGCGCCTCGGCCCGCCTGGTGGTGGAGAGCGATCTGGAAGAACTGGAGCAGGACGCCCCGGTCGACGAACGCAGCCAGAAGATCAACCGCTTCTTCTACGCCTTCGGCAGCTTCACCCTGGCCGTGGCCCTCGGCGTGTCCTGGGCCAGCACCCAGCTCTGACCGCGCAGCCCGCTGCAGAACGAAAAACGGCGACCCAAGGGTCGCCGTTTTGCTGTGGCCTGCTCGCCCTCAGAGCGGCAGACCCGCCTGGGTGCGGTACTGGTTGCGCACCGGGTTGGCGTACTGCAGCACCAGCCAAGGGCGATGCGCCTCGGGGCAGGCGTCCAGGCGGCGCTGCCACTCGGCCCGCGCACGGGCGATCTCCTCGGCCCCGAACAGGCTGTCCAGCACCGGTACGCCCAGCGCCTCGTCACGCCCCTCCCACATCGCGTAGGCGAGGTAGTGCACCGGGAACAGCCGGTAGCCGGTGAGAATGCGCCGGTCCATCTCTGCCGCCAGTTGCTTGGCATCCACCGCCTGGTCGACGATCTCGCCACCGAAGGCCACGTGCACCCGGCCCTTGTAGCCGGTGATGCCGAGGGCGATGCTCGCGTCATCCTCGCCCGGCGCCTTCTCGTAGCCGCCGGTGGTCGCGCGGATGTACAGCTCGCGGGCCTTCGCCTGGTCGCAGGGGTCATATTCGTAGCTGATGGACACCGGGACGATGTGCAGGTCGCGGACCACGTCGGCGAACGGCTCGTCCTTGCGGCTCATGTGGAACATCTTGAGGATCGCCGAATCGGTGCGGTCATCCCCGTCCTTGGCGCGGCCCTCCGCCTGGGCGATCCAGATCGACTGGCCGTCCTCGCGGATCGAATGGTTGATGTAGGCGGACAGCAACTGGTAGGCCGCCAGCTTCTCGCGGCGCCCGGCCAGGTTGCGGTGCACGATGAAGCTCTTGTTCAGGCGCATCAGGTCGCTGACGAAGGGCTTCTGCAGCAGGTTGTCGCCGATGGCGATGCGCGGCGTGGGGATGCCGGCGTGGTAGACCGCATAGTTGACGAAGGCCGGGTCCATCACGATGTCGCGGTGGTTGGCGACGAACAGGTAGGCCCCGCCGGGCTTGAGCCGGTCCACCCCGGAGTAGGTGACGCCGTCGGTGGCACGCTCGATGGTGGTGTCCACGTAGGGCTCGATCTTGTCCTGCAGCGCATGCACGGACTCGATGCCCTGGAACTCACGGCGCAGGCGATGGGCTATAACAGGCCTCAGCAGCCAGCCCAGCGGACCCGCCAGCCGGGGGAAGCGGTAGCGGGTGAGCGTCCCGATGAAGGCCGGGTCGGCGAACAGGCGTGCCAGAACCGCGGGCACCTCGGCGTCGTCATAGGGTCGGATGGCTTCGAATTCGCCCATCGTGTTCTCTTGTTCTGCTGCGGCTGTGGATAAGGATGTCGCCCCGCGATCCGGGGCCAGAAGTAGACCGGCGATTATACCTTCAAGTCACAGGGGAGTATGGCGACATGCTGGAGACACAAGCGTACGACTGCCCGTATTGCGGCGAAGCGGTGGACACCCTGCTCGACCTGTCCGGCGGCGACCAGCAGTACATCGAGGACTGCCCGGTGTGCTGCCGGCCCATCGTCTTCGAGCTGCGCACCGACGGGCTTGACTGGAATCTGGACGTGCGCCGGGAGGACGAGTGATGCAGCGCATCTACGAACCCCGCGACCTGATGGAGGCCCAACTGCTGCTGGGCATGCTCGCCAGCGAAGGCATCACTGCCCACCTGGCCGGAGCCCACCTGCTGGGCGGCGTTGGCGAGCTGCCCGGTGTCGGACTGCTGGGGCTGATGGTGGACGAGGCGGACGCCGAACAGGCACGCCGCCTGATCGCCACGTACAATGCCGCCTCGCCCGTGCCCGGAGACGAGCCGCAAGGCTGCCCCGGCACCCTGTTGTGTTGAATCGAGAAGCCCATGTCCGGACGTTTCGCCCTGTTCCGCTGGTCCCCCGAGTTCGCCGCCCTGCCCGGCTTCCCCGCCGACCAGCGCCCGCACTGGAACCTCGCGCCGAACATGCAGGTGCTGATGCTGCGCCAGCAGGACGGTATCCAGCGGCTGGACCTGGCGCGCTGGGGCCTGACCCCGGCCTGGCTGACCGACCTGTCGCGCACCCCCGCCCACGCCCGGGCCGAGACGGTGGCCGAGCAGCCGATGTTCCGCGACGCCCTGCGCCGCCGCCGCTGCCTGGTACCGGCCAACGGCTTCTATGAATGGCGCGGGGTGCGCAAGCGGCCCTACTGGGTCAGCGGCGAGACCTCCCTGTTGCATTTCGCCGCACTCTGGGAGCCCTTCCCGGTCGGCGACACCGAGTACCTCAGCCTGGCCCTGATCACCCGCCCGGCCGCCGACCTGCGCCGCCCCCTGGTGCTGGATGCCGACGGCCAGCGCGCCTGGCTGGACGCCGATGCACCGCAGGAAACGATCCACGCCCTGCTCGACGGCACCGCCCCGCCCCTGCGCGAGCGCGCCCTGGCTACCCTGGTCAACGACCCGAAGCTGGACGGCCCCGAGTGCCTGACCCCGGCTTAGCGCGAATCGCAGGCACAAAAAACCCGGCTCAAGGCCGGGTTTTTCGTAGGCGACAGGCTTACTGCAGCAGCAGTTGGCCGATGCTCGGGTCCTTGAAGGCGCGGGTCAGCGCATCGCTCAGGACATTGCTCACCAGCTTGGTGTTGGTCTCCTGATTCGGCGCGGTGCCGAAGCGCTGGTTCAGCGAAGCACCGTAGCGGCCGCTGTAGCGACGGGTGGCGTTCTGCACGTCGACGCGGAAGGTGGCGCTGATGTCCGCCTCGGTCACGTACAGGCCTTCCTTCGGCGACTGGTACTTCAGCTCGGCCAGGGTCAGGGTCAGTTGGGGGGCATTGTAGGCGTTGGGCGACGGGGTGAAGCCCAGCAGACGCACGGCGGCCTCGGCCTCGGCCTGCAGGCGCGGCAGGATGTCCTGGCCCTGCACCGTCACGTTGCTGGTGTCGGCGTACAGGCCGCCACGGGTGCCCAGCACCGGCGAGGGGCGACCATCGGCGACCCGCACCACCACCGGCTGGCCCTGGCCGACCGGAGTCAGCGGGCCGGTGAGCTTGGGTTGCGGGCTGAGTTGTTGCGGGCTGAGGGCACAGCCGACCAGGGTCAGGCTGAGGGCGGCCAGCAGGCCGAGCAACGCGCGGTTCAGCATGCTTGATTCTCCAGGTTCGGAAACGAAAGGCCGGCAGTATAAGCGAGCCGGCGGGCCCGCCGACAGAGCACACGCCGATGGCGTTCTGACAGCGCCCGGGACCGTGCGGTTCCTGTCATGACCCTGTCACGCCCCAGTGGGATAACGGTGCCGAACCCAAGGAGAGCCCGACGATGATGTCCCTCTGGTCCCTGCTGGCACCCCGCGCCAAACCCCGCCACTTCGCCCTGCTGGACGAAGCCGGTATCTGCCGTGGCTTGCACCTGGCCACCCAGGCCCCGGCGTGCGGTCATTGGGTCGAAGTGAACGAGCCCTCTCCGTCCTGGATCGGCCAGCCCCTGCCGGCCCGCGCACGCCTGCCGCAGACCGATCGGAACGCCCGCAGGCCCCGCGCGTTGGCGGCCTGACCGATGGATGAATAAAAGTCACGGGAAACGCTCAACACGCCCGTTTTCTCCGCTACAATCGCCCCCCGATTATAAGGTCGACTCCTGATCGGGCCCCGCAACACCCGCCGCGCCTCGCGCCGGCACTTCACACAGCCCCACAGAGAGCCGCCCACTATTCGCGCTGCCAACTGCTGGCCTGCTGCTGTTTCCGCCCGATATGCAAACGCTTTTGCATGGACGTAGCGTGTCATCGCGCGATGGAAGCGGCCTGCCTCCAGGCAGGCGATTCTTTTGAGGTTCACGTCTCCAAAAGAGCGTGAGATGACGGTTTTTCACTACTTCACGAGAGAGTGGCGAGCAATGGCGCAAAACGAGAACGAAGCAGTGGACGTGTTGCTGGTCGGGGCCGGCATCATGAGCGCCACCCTGGCGGCACTGCTGAAGGAACTCGATCCGGGCATCAAGCTGGAAATCGCGGAGCTTCGCGAATCCGGTGCCGTCGAGAGCTCCAACCCGTGGAACAACGCCGGTACCGGCCATGCCGGACTGTGCGAACTGAACTACACCCCCCAGGCCGCCGACGGCTCCATCGACATCAAGAAAGCGGTGCTCATCAACACCCAGTTCGAAGTGTCCAAGCAGTTCTGGGCGTACATGAGCGGGAAGCCGGCCTTCGGCAGCGCCCGTGACTTCATCAACCCGGTTCCGCACCTGTCCTTCGTGCGCGGCAAGGACATCCCGTTCCTGCGCAAGCGCTTCGAGGTGATCAGCCAGCACCACGCCTTCTCGCACATGGAGTATTCCGAAGACCGCGAGACCCTGGCCAAGTGGATGCCGCTGATGATGCAGGCCCGCCCGGCCGACGAAGCCGTGGCCGCGACCCGTGCCGAAAACGGCACCGACGTGAACTTCGGCGCCCTGACCAACAAGCTGCTGGCCTACCTGACCACCCTCCCGGGCACCGCGGTCAGCTACTTCCAGAAGGTCACCGGCCTGAAGCGCACCGACAGCGGCTGGTCGGTCAGCATCCGCAACACCCGGAACGGCAGCACCCGTGAGGTGTCCGCACGCTTCGTCTTCCTCGGAGCCGGCGGCGGCGCCCTGCCGCTGCTGCAGATGTCCGGCATTCCGGAAGGCAAGGGTTTCGGCGGTTTCCCGGTCAGCGGCCAGTGGCTGCGCTGCGACAACCCCGAGGTGGTCAAGCGCCACCAGGCCAAGGTCTACAGCCAGGCCGAAGTGGGCGCCCCGCCGATGTCCGTGCCGCACCTGGATACCCGCGTGGTGGACGGCAAGAAGTCCCTGCTGTTCGGGCCCTACGCCGGCTTCACCACCAAGTTCCTCAAGCACGGTTCCTTCCTCGACCTGCCGCTCTCGGTACGTCCCGGCAACCTCGGCCCGATGCTGGCCGTGGCCCGCGACAACATGGACCTGACCCGCTACCTGATCAAGGAAGTGATGCAGTCCCAGGAGCAGCGCCTGGACGCCCTGCGCAAGTTCTACCCGGACCTGGACCCGGCGGACTGGCGCCTGGAGATCGCCGGCCAGCGCGTGCAGATCATCAAGAAGGACGCCAAGAAAGGCGGCATCCTGCAGTTCGGCACCGAGCTGGTCTCGGCCGAGGACGGCAGCATCGCCGCCCTGCTGGGCGCCTCCCCGGGTGCTTCGGTCACCGTGTCGATCATGCTCAACCTGATCGAGCGCTGCTTCGGCGAACAGGCCCGCTCTGCCGAGTGGAGCAGCAAGCTGAAGGAGATCTTCCCGGCCCGTGAAAAGGCGCTGCAGGACGACGCCGAACTGTACCGGCAGATCAGCCGCCAGTCCGACGCCCGCCTCGGCCTGATCGACGCCCAGGCACCGGAAGCCACCGCTTCGGCCGGCTGAGCCGGGTGCCAATGAAAAAACCGCCCTTTATGGGCGGTTTTTTCATGGCCATGCCGACTCTCCGTTACGACCGCCGCTTACCAGGCCAGCGGGCGCTCCTCACTCTTCCAGAACAGCCACCGCCGCCGATCCCGGTGATTGCCGGTGCCGATCTGCCACGCCGGGCGCCCGGCTTCCAGGTCGATGATCGACACCACCCCCGCGTAGCTGGCCGCCACCAGGGTGCGGCCGTCGGCGGACAGGTCCATGGCGCTCAGGGTCGAGCCCAGGTAGTGCTGCCACACCGCATTGCCTGCCGCATCCACGCAGCGCAGGTAGCCATAGGCATCGCCGAGGACGAAGCGGTCGCCCATGGACACCCCGGCATACACCCGCGCACCCGGTTCGATCAGGGTCACGCCCTCGACGTCCTCGTAGTAGTCGGAATCCAGGCCCGGCGCGCGCGCCAGGTCCACGGCGATGGTGCCGCCGTTGTAGAAGTGGCAGGCATTGAAGGCCACGCTGCGGCCATCGCCGCTGAACAGCGCGAAGTGCGGGTACTCACCATGGGGGCCGATCTGGGCGACGGGGTTCAGCTCGCCGTCGAACAACTGGTGCCGCCCGTCCTGCGCGCCGAAGGCGATCCAGCGGCCATCCGCCGACACCGCGCCGTGCTCCATGGACAGGCCGGTGCCCTGGGGCTCGTCCGGCTCGGCGGACTCCAGCAGCATCGCGTTGTCCGGGTACAGGCGCCGAGCGCCGTCGGCCGCCAGCACGAAGATGCCGTCGGCACTCACCAGCAACACACGCTTGCCATCCGGGAACGGTTGCAGGCGCGTCGGCCGGGGATAGCCCTCGATGGGTTGCAGCGCCACGCCCTCCGGGGCGTCCTCGGTGCCACGGGGCCAGGCGCAGCGCAGCACCTCGGGGCCTTCCCAGCCCTCACGCACCACCACGCCGGCGGCATCGGCGGTGGCGTGGAAACGGCGGTTCGGGCAGGCACCGAAGAACTCCAGCCCCGGCAGTTCCTCCACCCGGTCGGCGTGGATGCGCACCACCCGGCCGGCTTCCCAGGTGGCGCCGATGCGGGCGAGCACCGAACCGTCGTCCAGCAACGCCAGTTGGGCGATGCATTGCCCTTCTTCGTTGACGTGCTCGAACAGCGGCTCGTGGGCCGGCGGCCAGGCAGCGCGCAGTGCCTCCACCTGCCCACTGCGGTTGGCGTCGCGCAGCGCTTCCAGCAACTGCGGCACCAGCACCTCGCGCCCCTCGGCGCTGGGCTCCTTGCCGGCGTTGTCCCAGCCGTCGCGCAGGCCGCGCTCGACATAGGCGTTGATCGCCTGGGCGTAGGCGAGGGTCTGTTGCTGCCACTGGCGCTGGGCGTCGTCCCTGGTCATGGTTCACTCCGTTCGGTTCGGGGGTTCGTGTGCTGGGTCACGGTTTTTCCGGGGCCCATATAGGCAGAAACCCGCACGAGGGCGGGTTTCCGGTGGACAGGTCGTGGCGCGTCAGCCACGGGCCGCCTGGACGGCTTCGATGTAGGGCTCGGCCTGGCGCTGATCGCGGATCAGCGCGATGAAGTCCTGGCCCTGAGCGTCGCGGGCGTCGAAGTCCAGGCCCGCTTCGCGGAAGAAACCGAGGAAACGCTCGAAGTCGTCGATACGCAGGCCACGGTAGGCCTTGACCAGCTTGTGCAGGGAGGGCGGGGTGCCATCGGCAGGCTCGAAGTCGAGGAACAGCTTGATCGCGTCGTCGCTCATCTCTTCGCCAATCACCTGCTTCTTGTCTTTGCGCATCGTTCGCTCTCTCTGGCCGCACGTTGGAGGCCGGCAGTGTACCCCCGGGCCGGGCCGGGGCTCAACGCACCCGCACCGGCCCCAGGTGCAGGTCGGCCCACACGTGGCCGTTGGGGTAGCTGAGGAACTGGCAGTAGATCGGCCCGCCGTTGCGCAGCAGGTCGAGCACCGGGCGGTACCGGGACAGCGGGTAGTTCAGCGTGAGGGTGCGCGACTCGGCGTCGTAGGCGGCCTTCTTCAGGCTCTTGCCGTCCGCCTCAAAGTGGATCAGCACCGTGCTCAGCTCACCGGCCTTGGCCGCCTTGCTCACCGGTTTGGCGCGCAGCTTGACCAGGGTCGGCGTGGTGATCGGGATCGGCTGCTGGCTGGACTGGCGCTGGTTGCCGAGGGTGACGCTGAAGTCCACCACCTGCAGCAGCACCTGCTGGTCCGGCTGTTCGCTGCGCAGCCCGGCATCGTCGGGCGGCAGGAAGCCGGCGTGAGGCGGTGCGGCGGGAGCGGTCGGAGCCGGTGCGGCGGCCAGCGGCAGGCTGGTCAGCAGCAGCAGGGCACAGGCAAAGCGGGTACGGCGAGACATCGGCAACTCCCGGCTGGGTCGAGCGGGGCACTCTAGGGGCTGTCGCTTCCCTGACGCAAGCCGCCAGGTCAACACCGCTCAGTGGTGACCGCCCTATAATCCGGCCTTCAGCCGAGGAGCCACCATGACGCCCAACGTGCCGCTGTTCGCCGCCCTGCGCCAGACCCTGCGTGCGGGTTACTCGTGGCAGAGCCTGCGCAACGACCTCACTGCCGGGGTCACCGTCGGCATCATCGCCATCCCTCTGGCCATGGCCCTGGCCATCGCCGTCGGCGTGGCGCCGCAGCACGGGCTCTACACCGTGCTGGTGGCGGCGCCGCTGATCGCCCTCAGCGGCGGCTCGCGCTTCAACATCTCCGGCCCCACGGCCGCCTTCGTGGTGATCCTGCTGCCGATCACCCAGCAGTACGGTCTCGGTGGCCTGCTGCTGTGCACGCTGATGGCCGGGCTGATCCTCCTGGCCATGGGCCTGGGCCGGCTCGGTCGGCTGATCCAGTTCATCCCTTACCCGGTGATCCTCGGCTTCACCGCCGGCATCGGCATCGTCATCGCCACCCTGCAGGTGAAGGACCTGTTCGGCCTGAGCCTGCCGCACACGCCGCAGCACTACCTGGAGCAGGTGGAGCTGCTGGCCCTGGCACTGCCCGGTGCGCACCTGGGCGACACCCTGGTGGCGATGGTGTGCCTGGCGGTGCTGCTGGTCTGGCCGCGCTTCGTGCCCAAAGTGCCGGGGCACCTGGTGGCCCTGGCGGTGGGCGCCCTGCTGGGCCTGCTGCTGGACACCCTCGGCCTGCAGGTGGCAACCCTGGGCGAGCGTTTCAGCTACACCCTGGACGGCGTGAGCCACCCCGGCATCCCGCCCTTCCTGCCGGACTTCGCCTGGCCGTGGAATCTGCCCGGTGCCGATGGCCAGCCGCTGCGGCTGTCCTTCGAACTGATCCGCCAATTGCTCGCGCCGGCCTTCGCCATCGCCATGCTCGGCGCCATCGAATCCCTGCTCTGCGCGGTGGTGGCCGACGGCATGGCCGGTACCCGGCACGACCCCAATGCCGAGCTGGTCGGCCAGGGCCTGGGCAACCTGGTGGCGCCGCTGTTCGGCGGCATCACCGCCACCGCCGCCATCGCCCGCACGGCGGCCAACGTCCGCGCCGGAGCCTTCTCGCCGCTGGCGGCGATCATCCATGCCGGGGTGGTGCTGACCGCCATGCTGCTGCTCGCCCCGCTGTTCAGCTACCTGCCGATGGCCGCCCTGGCCGCGCTGCTGGTGATGGTGGCGTGGAACATGAGCGAGTCGCGCCATGTGCTGCACACCCTGCGCATCGCCCCGCTCAACGACGTGGTGGTGCTGCTGGTGTGCCTGGTGCTGACGGTGCTGTTCGACATGGTGCTGGCGGTGGGTGTCGGCCTGCTGCTGGCGGCGGGCCTGTTCATCAAGCGCATGAGCGAGCTGACCGACACCCAGCCCATGCCCGGCCATGCCCAGCGCGCGCTGGGGGAACTGCCGGCCAGCGTGGTGCCCTACGTGATCAGCGGTCCGCTGTTCTTCGGCGCGGCCGACAAGGCGCTGAGCGTGCTGCGCATGCTCAACCCGCAGGTGCGTGTGGTGGTGGTGGAGATCAGCGCGGTGCCGCTACTGGACATGACGGCCCTGGCGGCCCTCGAAAGCCTGCTGGAGGACTACCGCCGGCAGGGCATCGGCCTGGTGCTGGTGGGCACCACGCCGCGTGTGCGCCTCAAGCTGCGCCGCGCCGGCATCCGCCGCGAGGACGGCCGCCTGGCCTATGTGCAGACCCTGGAACAGGCGCGGGCCAAGGCGCTGCGCTGGCTCGGCGAGCCGGCGGTGTGAATCAGGCGAACTGCGCGCGCATCCAGGCCAGGTAGTCCGCGACACCGGGCTCCCCTTCCCGGGGCGCCCAGGGGGCGAACTCGCCTTCCGCCAGTGCGCGGTAGGGGCCGGCCTTGCATTCGAACAGCAGGCTGTCCGGCTCCAGCACCAGCAGCGCGTGGAACTGCCCGGGCGGCAGGTCGACACCGACGCATTCACCACCGGCCTCAAGCAGGCGGGTCTCCTGCAGCGCGCCGTCGTCGGCGAACAGCATCAGCCCCAGGCGACCGCGCAGCACGAGCAAGGTCTCGGCCTTGTCGGCACAGAGGTGGCGATGGGGGGCGATGTAGGTGCCGGGCTGGAGGCCCACCGCCAGGCGGTGGCAAGGCTCCTCCATGGCATGCAGGTTGTGGTGCTGGCGCAGGCGCGGGCTGGCCGCGGCGCCTGCGGCCAGGCCATCGAACAGCGCCTGGTCGAGGAAGCGCGCGGCCATGGGCTCACAGGCCCTTGACGGCGAAGATGCCGGCGGCGTTGCGCCAGTAGCCCTTGTAGTCCATGCCGTAGCCGAAGATGTAGCGGTCTTCGCAGTCCAGGCCCTTGTAATCGGCCTTCAGGTCCGGGCGGGCCTTGCGGTCGTGGGTCTTGTCCATCAGCACGGCGGTGTGCACACGCGCAGCACCGGCGTGTTTGCAGAAGTCGATGATGGCGGCGAGGGTGTGCCCCTCGTCGAGGATGTCGTCGATGATCAGCACGTCGCGGTCGATGAAGGAGATCTCCGGCTTGGCCTTCCAGAACAGTTCGCCGCCGCTGGTTTCGTTGCGGTAGCGGGAGGCGTGCAGGTAGGACAGCTCCAGGGGGAAGGCGAGCTTGGGCAGCAGCTTGCCGGCGAAGATCAGGCCGCCGTTCATCACGCAGAACACCACCGGGTTGCGTTCGGCCAGGTCGACGTTGATCGCGGCGGCGACCTGGTCGATGGCGGCCTCGACTTGGGCATCGGTGAACAGGCAATCGGCTTCGGCCATTACCTGGCGGATGTGGGCGAGATCGACGGGCATGGCGAGGGTTCCTCAGGTCGGCTGGTCGGGCCCCGCTTCCGACGGAAGCTATCCGGGGCGTCAATAAAAAAAGGGCGCAACGTTACTCATCCGCCCTCCTCCCGGCAAGCCCTGCCGGACGAGTGAGCGATGTTGCGCCAAGCGCGCCCACAGGGGAAGCCCGCGGCCCTGTGACCCATGAGTCATCTCACGACATGGCACGGGCAATGCTTTAATCTATCGCGATTTTTTTGCCAGCCCGCCGGAGTGATTCCACATGCCCATTCGAGAGATCCGCCACCCGCTGATCCGCCACAAGATCGGCCTCATGCGCCGCGCCGACATCAGCACCAAGAACTTCCGCGAACTGGCCCAGGAAATCGGCGCCCTGCTCACCTACGAAGCCACCAACGACCTGCCGCTGGAGAACTACGAGATCCAGGGCTGGGCCGGCCCGGTGCAGGTGGAGAAGATCGCCGGCAAGAAGATCACCGTGGTGCCCATCCTGCGCGCCGGCATCGGCATGCTGGACGGCGTGCTCAGCCTGGTACCGGGGGCCAAGGTCAGCGCCGTGGGCGTGGCGCGCAACGAGGAAACCCTCGAAGCCCATACCTACCTGGAGAAGCTGGCGCCGGAGATCAACGAACGCCTGGCGCTGATCATCGACCCGATGCTGGCCACCGGCGGCTCCATGGTCGCCACCATCGACCTGCTCAAGCGTGCCGGCTGCAAGGAAATCCGCGCGATGGTGCTGGTGGCCGCACCGGAAGGCATCAAGGTGGTCAACGATGCCCACCCGGACGTGATGATCTACACCGCCTCCATCGACCAGAAGCTCAACGAGCACGGCTACATCATCCCGGGCCTGGGCGATGCCGGTGACAAGATCTTCGGCACCAAGCAGAAGGACACCTGATCCATGAGCGATGAGTACAACGATCCGCTCTGGCGCCAGGTGCTGTCCGGTGCGCAGATGCTCTTCGTGGCCTTCGGCGCCCTGGTGCTGATGCCGCTGATCACCGGCCTGGACCCGAACGTCGCGCTGTTCACCGCCGGCATGGGCACCCTGCTGTTCCAACTGGTGACCGGGCGCCAGGTGCCGGTGTTCCTGGCATCGAGCTTCGCCTTCATCACCCCCATCATCCTCGCCAAGGGCCAGTTCGGCCTGGCCGCGACCATGGGCGGCGTGGTGGCGGCGGGCTTCGTCTACACCTTCCTCGGCCTGGCGGTGAAGATCAAAGGCACCGGCTTCATCGACCGCCTGCTGCCGCCGGTGGTGATCGGTCCGGTGATCATCTCCATCGGCCTGGCCATGGCCCCCATCGCCGCCAACATGGCCATGGGCAAGGCCGGTGACGGCACCGAACTGATCCCCTACGCGACCGCCATGTGGATCTCCATGCCGGCCCTGCTCACCACCCTGATCGTCGCGGTCTTCGGCAAGGGCATCTTCCGCCTGGTGCCGATCATCGCCGGCGTGCTGGTGGGCTTCGTTCTGTCCTTCTGGTTCGGCGTGGTGGACACCACCAAGATCGCCGCGGCGCCCTGGCTGGAGCTGCCCAACTTCGTCGCCCCCGAGTTCAACTGGCAGGCCATCCTGTTCATCGTCCCGGTGGCCCTGGCCCCGGCCATCGAGCACATCGGCGGCGTCATCGCCGTGGGCAGCGTGACCGGCAAGAACTACCTGAAGACCCCGGGCCTGCACCGCACCCTGCTGGGCGACGGCCTGGCCACCTCGGCTGCCGGCCTGTTCGGCGGCCCACCGAACACCACCTACGCGGAAGTGACCGGCGCGGTGATGCTGACCAAGAACTACAACCCGAAGATCATGACCTGGGCGGCGGTGTTCGCCATCGGCCTGGCCTTCATCGGCAAGTTCGGCGCCATCCTGCAGAGCATCCCGGTGCCGGTCATGGGCGGCATCCTCTGCCTGCTGTTCGGCTCCATCGCCGCCGTGGGCCTGAACACCATGATCCGCCACCAGGTGGACCTGGCCGAGGCGCGCAACCTGGTGATCGTCTCCGTCACCCTGGTGTTCGGCATCGGCGGCATGCTGGTGGGCACCGGTACCGGCCAGGACGACTTCGGCCTCAAGGGCATCGCCCTGTGCGCCATCGTCGCCATCGCCCTGAACCTGATCCTGCCCGGTCACCAGACCTGGAAGCACAAGGCCGCAGACGACGCGCCGGACATCTAGTCCCGCCCCAATAAAGA
>NZ_LYSP01000031.1:0-80520 GCF_001728945.1 Pseudomonas sp. ENNP23 | reverse complement strand
CACCGAACCGCCAGTGACCACCGAAAGGCCGATGGCATTGCCGATGGCTGAGGCGCAGAAGCTGCCCAGTGCCATGCGTGGCAGCGGGATGCGCACGCCTGCGAAGCGTAGGCCGGACCATTCGTAGCCCACCAGCGCCATGAAGCTCACTGCCGTGGCGCCGACGGCCGCCAGCAGGCTGTTCACTGGCACGTCGTGCAGGGCACCGCGCAGGGCATCAGGGTCGAGTTCGCGCAGCAGGTGCCAGCAGGCCACCAGGGCAAGGGTGAAGAGAAGGAGGGTAAAGGCCAGTCCCAGGGGTTGCCGATAGGCACTCAGGCGATCGAGCCAGCGTAATTGGTTGGCATCGACTGGTTGCTCGTCATCGGGCAGGACGGACTCATCGGGGGTTGCGGGGCTGGCGCGCATCGAGCACCTCATGGAAATGTGCGCCACAGGATGTGGGCTCGACGCTCAAGTTCCAAGCCCCGGCGTGCAACTTTTCCCTGGCGCTCCTGGCGGTGAAGAAAAACCCCCATAAAAGAAAAGGCCACTCGATTGAGTGGCCTTTCTTTGTTTGGTTGCGGGAGCTGGATTTGAACCAACGACCTTCGGGTTATGAGCCCGACGAGCTACCAGACTGCTCCATCCCGCGTCTGTGGGTCGGCATTCTAGCGATTAATCTGCCCCTGTCAACAACTGATTTCTGAAAAAGTGGTTTTTCTTCAGAAACTTAGCGTGTCGAAACGGCGTCATCCCCCGTGGTACATGGCCTGCAGCCGGGAGAATTGTTTACTTGAGGGGGTAGGAAAGACCTCGAGGCCGGTACGGGGTAGGGACCGGCCTCGAGGGTGCCGGTCCTTCCATTACCAGGCACCCGAGCAGGCTAGCGGGAGGCTGAATGGGAAAGTTGTCAGAAAAGGGTAGGAGATTTCTGATTGAAGTTCCGGGCGTTGATGCGCGTCCGGCGCTGGGGATACTGGCCGGGCGGTCGTACCCGGTACGCCCGCCGCCTCTCCCGGCGAGCCCCACTCCTTGAGTGGGGCTTTTTTCGTCAGGGTTGGCGGTTCTTGCCCAGCCCGACTGCGTAATCGATTCGGAGGACTCCTCATGCTCGATGCGATCCGTCGCACCATCCTGCACCCTGCATTGGCCCTGCTGCCCGAGCCCCTGTCCGGTCGCGAGGCGGAGGTGCTGCTGCTGGCCAGCGGCCTGGCCGCCAGTGGCTTCCACAGCCGGCGGGACGCCCGTGGCCCAGGCCGGGGTTACTGGCGGGCCGTGCCCGACGGGGTGATGGTGGGGGGCGTGCTGCGGGCGGCGCAGACCCGCGACATGGCCGTGGCGGTGTGTGATGCCCGGCAGGTGCCGCCGATTGCCGAGCGGGTCTACAGCGCGCTGGAGCATGACGATGTGCTCGCCGCCGCTCTGGCGCGCCTGCTGTTATGGAGCGACCCGGCCGGCCTGCCGTCGCTCGGGGATGAGGCCGGCGCCTGGGCCTGCTACCAGCGTCACTGGGCGGTGGATGAGGCCGCCCGTCGGGACTGGCCCGTCCATTACCAGCGCGCGCTGGCTGCCTGCCCTGCCTGACCCCGTCGGCCCGGCCCTCACGCGGCCGGGCCGCCTTGCCGCGAATCCGCTAGAATCCGCCTCCCTTCATATAGATGTGCGCCCCGCCCGCGCAGCCCTGATCTGTGCCGCCTCCATGAGCCAGCGGAAAATCATCCACATTGACTGCGACTGCTTCTACGCCTCCATCGAGATGCGTGACGACCCCAGCCTCGTAGGGCGTGCGCTGGCCGTTGGCGGCTCGGCGGATCGCCGCGGGGTGATCGCCACCTGCAACTACGAGGCGCGGGCCTATGGCGTGCGCTCGGCGATGTCCTCGCGCCACGCGCTGAAGCTGTGTCCGGACCTGCTCATCGTCAAGCCGCGCTTCGAGGCCTACCGCGAGGCCTCCAAGGCCATCCACGGCATCCTGCGGGACTACACCGAGCGCATCGAGCCGCTGTCCCTGGACGAGGCCTACCTCGACGTCACCGACAGCCCGCATTTCAGCGGCAGCGCCACGCGCATCGCCCAGGAGATCCGCCGGCGGGTCTGGCAGGAGCTGCGGATCACCGTCTCCGCCGGGGTGGCGCCGAACAAGTTCCTCGCCAAGATCGCCAGTGACTGGCGCAAGCCCGATGGCTTGTTCGTCATCACCCCCGACCAGGTCGAAGCATTCGTCGCCGAGCTGCCGGTGGCGAAGCTGCATGGGGTGGGCAAGGTCACGGCCGACAAGCTCGGGCGCCTCGGTGTGCACCTCTGCTCGGACCTGCGGGAATGGAGCCTGACGGCATTGGTGCGGGAGTTCGGCAGCTTCGGCGAGCGCCTCTACAACCTGGCGCGTGGGCACGACGAGCGCCCGGTGCAGGTGGACAGCCGGCGCCAGTCATTGAGCGTGGAAAACACCTACGACCAGGACCTGCCGGACCTGGCGGCCTGCCTGGAGCGCCTGCCGGCACTGCATGAAGAGCTGGAGCGGCGCCTGGCCCGGCTGGATGCCAGCTATCGGCCGGACAAGCCGTTCGTGAAGCTGAAGTTCCTCGATTTCACCCAGACCACTCTGGAACAGGCCGGGGCCGGGCGGGACCTGGACAGCTATCGGTTGCTGCTGGGCGCCGCCTTTGCGCGGGGCGAGCGCCCGGTGCGGCTGATCGGCATCGGCGTGCGCCTGCAGGACCTGCGCGGCGCCGCCGAACAGCTCAGCCTGTTCTGACGCCGACTCAGCGCTCCGGCCAGAGGCGCAGGGCCTTGCCTTCAGCCGGCCACAGGCGCAGTTGCTCGGTGGCCGAGAAGTCCCAGCGCTGCACGCCGGGGAGGAAGCCCAGGAAGCGCTGTTCCTGCTCCATCAGGGCCGGGGCGCAGGCCTTGCGTGTGCTGCCCACCGGGCCGAAGCTCAGGCGCTCGCCCTCCAGGGTGTAGGAGGCGAACCAGTGGTTGCAGCCGGCGTTGCCGTAGGCGCGGCCGTCGTGACCCAGGGTCAGCGTCAGGTGGCTGCGGTCGATCAGTGGGCGCTCACCGATCCACTCCACCTGGTAGGTGCGTTCGGTTTCCAGGGTGGGGCCTTCGGTGGCGCAGCCGGCGAGGGTGGCGCTGACCAGAGCCAGCGGCAGGGCGAGTCGTTTCATCACACGGTCTCCTGACAGGTGGGGCAGAGGTGGCGGCCGTCACGCTTGGCCCAGCCCAGCTCGGTGATGCGCGCCTCAGCGGCGGGCGTCTCGGCGGGCTTGCCCAGGCTGGCGTCCACGGCGAATTCGAAGTCCAGGCGCTTGCCGCAGGCGTCGCAGTCGACCTTCCACTGCAGGATCGACAGCTCCTTGAATGCCGGGCCCTTGGCCACGGCCAGCCATTGCCCGGGCGGGTTGATCAGGTGGCGGACCTTCTCCACTTCCAGGCGCATGGACAGCTCACGGCTGCCGCGCAGGGTGACCAGCAGGGTATCGCCATCCTTCACCGAGCCACCGACCCCGGTGACCTGGTAGCGGCCCGGCGCGAGGGCGCGGCATTCGTTGAGGGTGTGGGCGGGGTTGAGCAGGGTGTAGCGGAAATCGTGTTCGGCCATGGGTCCTCCGGAATCGACGCGCATGCTAACAGACTAGGCGTCTTCATCGGATTGCGAAGGCGCGTCAGCGCGCCCTCCCGGGGGTTCAGGCCTCGACCCGGTTAACCGGCGCGCCGCTGGCCCAGGCACTGATGTTGTCCAGGGTAGTGCGGGCGATGGCGGCCAGTGCTTCGCGGGTGAGGAAGGCCTGGTGGGCGGTGACGATCACGTTGGGGAAGGTCAGCAGCCGGGCCAGCACATCGTCCTGCAGCGGCAGGTCGGAGCGGTCCTCGAAGAACAGGTTGGCCTCCTCTTCATAGACATCCAGGCCCAGGTAGCCCAGTTGGCCGCTCTTCAGCGCCTCGATCAGCGCCGGCGTCTCCACCAGCGCGCCGCGCCCGGTGTTGATCAGCATGGCGCCGTGCTTCATGCGCTGCAGGCTGTGGCTGTTGATCAGGTAGCGGGTACTGTCGTTCAGCGGGCAGTGCAGGCTGACGATGTCGCTCTCGGCCAGCAGTTCGTCCAGGGGCACGTAGCGCCCACCCAGGGCTTCCACCGCCGGGTTGGGGTAAGGGTCGTAGGCCAGCAGGGCACAGCCGAAGCCGGCCATGATGCGGGCGAACACTTCGCCGATCTGCCCGCTGCCCACCACCCCGACGCGCTTGCCCACCAGGTCGAAGCCGGTCAGCCCGTGGAGGCTGAAGTCGCCCTCGCGGGTGCGGTTGTAGGCGCGGTGCAGGCGCCGGTTCAAGGCCAGGACCAGCGCCACCGCGTGCTCGGCGACGGCGTGGGGCGAGTACGCCGGCACCCGCACCACAGTGAGCCCCAACTGCTGGGCGGCGTGCAGGTCGACGTGGTTGTAGCCGGCCGAGCGCAGGGCGATCAGTCGCGTGCCGCCCTCGGCCAGGCGCTCCAGCACCGGGGCGGAGAGGTCATCGTTGATGAAGGCGCAGACCACTGCATGGCCCTGGGCGAGGGCGGCGGTGTCCAGGGTCAGGCGGGCGGGCTGGAAGTGCAGGCCAAGGTCGGACGAGCAGGCCAGGAAGCTATCGCGGTCGTAGGTCTGGGTGCTGAACAGGATGGTTCGCATGGGCGCTCCTATAAATGTGCCCGGAGTCTAGGAATCCCTTCCTGCCGGGGCCTTGCCCCAGGTCAGCTCAGGAGGACATGACGGCCTCGGCGGCCAGGCGCTCGATGGCGCGGTCCAGGTCGTCCAGGGCTTCGCGGCTGGCCGGGTCGTTCTTCTTCAGCAGGGTCTCGCTGCGCTGGCAGGCGGCCCGCAACTGGGGCACGCCGCAGTAGCGGGTCGCGCCATGCAGGCGGTGCACCCGCTCCAGCAGGGTGGCGCGGTCGTCCGCTTCCAGTGCCTGGCGGATCGCCTGGCGGTCGGCATCCAGGGAGGCCAACAACATGCCCAGCATGTCCGCCGCCAGGTCGGCCTTGCCGGCGGCCAGGCGCAGGCCTTCCTCCGGGTCCAGCACGGCTGGCTCCACTTCCGGAGCGGCGTGCTCGGCGGGGCGCTCCGTCACCGGGCCCTGGAGTGCCAGGCCGGTCCACTTCAGCACCACCTGGGCCAGTTGGCGTTCGCCGATGGGTTTGGTCAGGTAGTCGTCCATGCCACCTTGCAGCAGGGCACGCTTCTCGTTGACCAGGGCGTGGGCGGTGAGGGCGACGATGGGTACCGGGCTGGTCTCGCGGCTGGCCTCCAGGCGGCGGATTTCCTCCGTGGCCTGACGCCCATCCATGCCGGGCATCTGCACGTCCATCAGCACCAGGTCGAAGCTCTGTTGGCACACCGCGTCCACGGCGTCGTAGCCGCTGTCCACCGCCGTCACCTCGGCGCCCATGTCGCCGAGCAGGGTCTTGACCAGCAACAGGTTGGCCGGATTGTCGTCCACGCAGAGGATGCGCGGCGCCCGCTGCACCACCGGCATCGGCGCCTCCACGCGGACCGGGCGCGGACCCACCAGGCTGCTGAGGGCGCGGTGCAGTTTGCGGGTGCAGGCCGGCTTGGCCTGCAGCTGATTGTGGGAGTCGGGCAGCACCGGGTGGTACAGCGCCTGGTCGGTGGTGGGGCAGAGCACCAGGCTCTTGCAGCCCAGTTGCTCCAGGTCCCAGATGAACTGGGCGAGGCGCTCCGGCGGCAGCGCCGCGGTGCTCGCGGCCAGCACCGCGAAGCCGATGGCCTGCGGGCCCTGGCGCTGGGTGGCGACCTGCTCCAGCAGGGCCTCCAGGCTGGGTGCGTCGAGCACCTCCAGGCCGCAGTCCTCCAACTGGTGGCGCAAGGCCTGGCGGGTCAGCTCCTGGGGCTCGAAGACGATGGCGCGACGCCCGGCCAGGGTGGCCTTGGGCAGGTCGTCGGTATCGTCGCGGGCCTTCGGCAGGCTGATGCTGATCCAGAACTCCGAGCCCGCGCCCGGGGTACTGGCCACGCCGATCTCGCCGCCCATCTGTTCCACCAGACGCTTGGAGATGACCAGCCCGAGACCGGTGCCGCCGGCCTGGCGCGAGAGCGAGTTGTCGGCCTGGGTGAAGGCCTGGAACAGCGCCCGCAGGTCCTCATTGGAGAGACCGATGCCGGTGTCCTGCACGCTGATGCGCAGTTGCGCCAGGTCCGGCTCGCTGTCGTCCTCGAGCATCGCGCGCACGGCGATCGTGCCCTCGCGGGTGAACTTGATGGCGTTGCTCACCAAGTTGGTCAGCACCTGCTTGAGGCGCTGCGGGTCGCCCATCAGGTGCACCGGGGTGTCGCGGTACACCAGGCTGACCAGCTCCAGGCGCTTTTCGTGGGCGGCCGGGGCAAGGATGGTCAGGGTGTCCTGGATCAGGTCGCGCAGATTGAAGGGGATGTTCTCCAGCACCAGCTTGCCGGCCTCGATCTTCGAGAAGTCGAGAATCTCGTTGATGATCCCCAACAGGCTCTCGGCGGATTGCTCGATGGTGCCCAGGTAGTCCTGCTGGCGCGGCGAAAGCTCGCTCTTCTGCAGCAGGTTGGTGAAACCGAGGATGCCGTTGAGCGGTGTACGGATTTCGTGGCTCATGTTGGCGAGGAACTCGGACTTGATGCGGCTGGCTTCCAGGGCTTCCTTGCGCGCCAGGTCCAGTTCGATGTTCTGGATCTCGATGGTCTCCAGGTTCTGCCGCACGTCCTCGGTGGCCTGGTCGATGTTGTGCTGCAGTTCTTCCTGGGCGCTCTGCAAGGCCTCGGCCATGCGGTTGATGCCGGCAGCCAGCTCGTCCATCTCGTGGTTGCCCAACTGCGGCAGGCGGGTTTCCAGACGGCCTTCCTTGAGCAGCGCGACGCCCTGCTTGATGCGCCGCAGCGGTTCGTTGATGGAGTGGCTCATGCGCAGCGCCAGCAGTGCGGTGATGGCCAGCCCGGCGGTGATCAGCATCAGGCTGGCGAACAGGCTGCGGTAGCCGCGCAGCAGGGTGCCGTGGTGGGACATCTCCAGTTCCACCCAGCCCAGCACGCGGTCACCCTCGGCGGGTGGCGCGTCGCCGGCGAGCACCCGGTGGCGCTCGAACACCGGCAGCATGAAGCGCGTGGCATCGGTGTTGCTGATCTGGCTGGTGTGGCTGCCGTCGTTGTCCGGGCTGCCATTGAGCATGCTCGGCCCGGCGTGGGCCAGGCGCATCCGGTCGAGGTCGAGGAAGCTCACCGCGCGCACGTCGGGCTGGTCCAGAGCGTTGTCGGCGATGCGTTCCAGCAGCAGGCCGTCACCGCGTACCAGGGCCGGAGCGGCCAGGGGCGCGAGTTGCTCGGCGATCATCTGCCCGCGCTGCAGGAGCTGGGCCTGCATGTCGGAAAGCTGGGCCCAGATGAAGTAGCCGCCCAGCACCATCGCCAACAGGCTGGTGGGGAGCAGGGTCAGCAACAGCACGCGACCCTTGATGCCGAGATCCTTGAACACGCCGGAATCCTTTAGACGAAAGTGCCCGAAGTGTAGCGACTCGCCCGGTGGGAATCTGCCTGGCGTTTTGACAGAATGCGCGCTCTCTGAGGAATGCTTCGTATTCGCTGGTGCAAGTCATGAACAATTGCTCGCCGGGGGCCGCCCGCATCCTGGCCATCGAGGACGATCCGGTGCTGGCCGCCCACCTGGCCGATCACCTCGGGCGCCGAGGCTTCGAAGTGGTCCTGCAGCACGACGGCGACGCCGGCCTCGGGCTGGCCCGTCGCGAGCCTTTCGACCTGATCCTGCTGGACATCCTGCTGCCCGGGCGCAACGGCCTGGAGGTGCTCGGCGAACTGCGCCGGGAGCAGGGCGTGCCGGTGATCCTGATGTCTGCCCTGGGCGCCGAGCAGGACCGCATCGCCGGCTTCAGCCGGGGCGCCGACGACTACCTGCCCAAGCCCTTCAGCCTGGTGGAGCTGCAGGTGCGCGTCGACGCGGTGTTGCGCCGGGTGGCCTATGAGCGCCGGGGCGCGGTCACCGCCGCCGCGCTGGAGGAGCCGGGCCTGCAGTTCGACGAGCTGAAGAACGATGTCGCCTGCGAGGGCAACTGGGCCGGGCTCACCGGCACCGAATACCGCCTGCTGGAGACCCTGGTCCGCCACGCCGAGGAGGTGCTCAGCAAGGCCTTCCTCTATCAGCAGGTGCTGCACCGGGCCTATTCCCAGCACGATCGCAGCCTGGATATGCACGTCAGCCACATCCGCCGCAAGCTCGCCGCCGCCGGCTACACCAACGGCCGCGTGGAAACGGCCTGGGGCAAGGGCTACCTGTTCACCCGGCAGGACGCCTGACGTGCCCGGGCGGCGTTCGCTGTTCTGGCCCCTCGCGGTGCTGCTGGTGGCCTTCAGCGTGCTGGTGATCTGGCTCGCCCGTGCCTGGGGCGAGTACGTCGAATTGCAGGGCTACCACCTCACCGAGGCTGCCCAGGCCCGGCTCACCCACTATGCCGCAGAGGCCGAGCAGGCCTGGCGGCGCGATGGCCGGGTCGGCGTCGACCGCTGGCTGGAACGCCACCTGGCCCGCGAGCCGGGATGGGCCGTGGTGGTCGGGCCGGATCTGGACAGTCTCGGCAGCCGTTCGCTCAGCGTGGAGGAGCGCGGGCGCCTGACCTTCATGCGGCGCGTCGACTGGCCCATGAGCAAGCGCAGTGGCAGGTTGCCGATCCTCAGCCTGCCGTTTCCCGAGGCGCCGGATGCCGGCCAACTGGTGATGCGCCTGCCCGAACGCTACCTGCCCGGCGGGTTCAGCCTGCTGGCGCGCGTCCTGATCCACGGCGTGGTGCCGGGGGCCCTGGCCTTCCTCCTCTGTGTCGGGCTGTACCGCCTGCTGCTCGCCCCGCTGCGCCACCTGCGCGAACAGGCCAACGCCCTGCGCGGCAACCACCTCTCAACCCGTGTATCGCCTCAGGTCAGCCGCCGTCGCGATGAGCTGGGCGAGCTGGCCCGGGCCTTCGACCACATGGCCGAGCGCCTGGAAACCACGGTGGAGCACCAGCGCCAACTGCTCTGCGACCTCTCCCACGAGCTGCGCACGCCGCTGAGTCGGCTGCGGGTGGCGGGGGAGAGCGAGCTGGAGATCGGCCAACTGCGCCAGCGCCTGGAGCGCGAGGTGCAGTGCATGCAGAAGCTGGTGGACGACACCCTGGAGCTGGTGTGGCTGGACACCGAGCGCCCGCAACTGCCACGGGAGGTGATCGACGTGGCCTCGCTGTGGGCCGTGCTCAGCGAGGACGCCAGCTTCGAAAGCGGCTGGCCGCCAGAGCGCCTGCGCTGCGAACTGCCGGCGGACTGCCGCGTCCACGGCAACCTCAACGGCCTCGCCCAGGCCCTGGAGAACGGCTTGCGCAACGCCATCCGCCACTCCCCACCGGAGGGCATCATCCGCCTCGGTGCACAACGTGAGGGCGAGCACTGGCAGTTGTGGCTGGAGGACGAGGGTGGCGGCGTGGACCCGGCCCGGCTGGAGGCCATCTTCCGGCCCTTCACCCGCCTCAGCAGTGCCCGGCCGGGGGGCGAGGGTTTCGGCCTGGGGCTGGCCATCGCCCGCGGCACCCTGCGCTCACAGGGCGGTGACCTGTGGGCGGAGAACGGTGCGCGGGGCCTGCGCCTGTGCCTGCGGCTGGAAAATGTATAGTTTGTAAATGATCTTTACTGTCAAATAAGAATAACTACCATTTGCGCCGACCCGCGTCCGACTCGGGCCTGCCAAATGAAGACCAGCGCGATCGCTCCGCCTGCATCGGCATGCCCCGTCCTACGTGACTGCCCGATTGCCCAAGGAGTGCCCCATGACGCAGCCGCGATTCACCCTCAACCCCTTCGCCCTGGCCCTGCTGGCCGCCTCCGCGCCGGCCTGGGTCCAGGCCGAGACGCTGGAGCTGGCCGACGACGTCGCCGAGCAGGCCCAGGCAAAGGTCGGTGAAGCCGCCGAGCAGGCGCTGGAGCTACAGGAAACCCGCGTGATCGGCACTGCCGAGCAAGAGCTGAAGCAGGCGCCGGGCGTTTCCATCATCACCGCCGAAGACATCCGCAAGCGTCCGCCGGCCAACGACCTGTCCGACGTGATCCGCCGCGAGCCGGGGGTCAACCTCACCGGCAACAGCACCAGCGGCAACCGTGGCAACAACCGTCAGATCGACCTGCGCGGCATGGGCCCGGAAAACACCCTGATCCTCATCGACGGCAAGCCCTCCACCTCGCGCAACGCCGTGCGCTACGGCTGGAACGGTGACCGCGACACCCGTGGCGAGACCAACTGGGTGCCGGCCGAGGAAGTCGAGCGCATCGAGATCCTCCGTGGCCCGGCCGCTGCCCGCTACGGCTCCGGCGCCATGGGCGGCGTGGTCAACATCATCACCAAGCGCCCCACCCAGGAACTGCACGGCTCGATGACCGTGTTCACCCAGCTCCCCGAGGACGATGCCGAGGGCGCCAGCCGCCGCACCAACTTCAACCTCAGCGGCCCGCTGAACGATGTGCTGGCCTTCCGCGTGTACGGCGGCATGAGCAAGACCGACGCCGACGACGCCGACATCAACGCCGGCCACCAGAGCGACCCCACCTCCCTGGTGGCGGGCCGTGAAGGTGTGCGCAACAAGGACGTCAACGGCCTGCTCAGTTGGCAGCTCGACCCCGAGCAGAGCCTCGATCTGGAGGCCAGCTACAGCCGCCAGGGCAACATCTTTGCCGGCGACACCATGCTCAACAACGGTGGCGCCTTCGTCAGCGGCCTGGTGGGTTCGGAAACCAACGTGATGCAGCGCAGTGCCTACTCGCTGACCCACAACGGCGACTTCGAATGGGGCACCTCCAAGGCCAGCCTGGCCTACGACTACACCCGCAACTGGCGCCTCAACGAAGGCCTGGCCGGCAGCTCCGAAGGCGCGCCTGCCAACGGCGCCGGGGCCTTCACCTCGCGCCTGCGCAACACCCGCGCCAGCGGCGAGGTGAACCTGCCCCTGAGCCTGGGGTTCGAGCAGATGCTCACCCTGGGTGGCGAGTACCTCTACGAGGTGCTCAACGACCCGGGCTCCCTGCGCGCCCAGAGCTTCGACCCGGGGACTGCAATCCCCGGCTTCAGCCGCGGCAACACCAAGACCGATGCCCGCAGCTATGCGCTGTATGCCGAGGACAATATCGAGCTGGACAGCCGCACCACCGTCACCCCGGGCCTGCGCTACGACCAGCACGAGGAGTTCGGTGGCAACTGGAGCCCGAGCCTCAACGCCTCCCACAAGCTCACCGATGAGCTGACCCTGAAGGGCGGCATCGCGCGCGCCTACAAGACGCCCAACCTCTACCAGTCCAACCCCAACTACCTGCTCTACAGCATGGGCAACGGCTGCAACGCCGGGCAGACCAACAGCGGCGGCTGCTACCTGGTGGGCAACCCGAACCTGGAGGCGGAAACCAGCATCAACAAGGAAATCGGCCTGGCCCTGGACATGGGGCAATGGCGCGCCAGCGCCACCTACTTCCGCAACGACTACAAGAACAAGATCGTCGGCAGCAATGACTTCGCCTACCGCCTGGGCAACGGCCGCCGCGTGCAGCAGTGGGAGAACGCCGGCAAGGCGGTGGTGGAAGGCATCGAGGGCAACCTGTTCATCGCCCTCGACCCGAGCCTGGAGTGGAACACCAACCTCACCTACATGATCCAGTCCGAGGACCGCGACAGCGGCGAGCCGCTGAGCATCATCCCCGAGTACACCGTCAACACCACCCTGGACTGGTACGCCACCGAGCAGCTCTCCCTGCAGGTCAGCGGCACCTACTACGGCAAGCAGGAAGCACCCTCGCTCAACCAGCGCACCAACCAGGCCTACGCCACCACCGCGCAGAAGGATGTGGACCCCTACGGGCTGATGGGCGTCAGCGCCGGCTATGAGTTCAGCAAGAACTACAGCGTGCGCCTGGGCATCAACAACCTGTTCGACAAGCGCATCTACCGCGAAGGCAACGCCAGCGACGCCGGCGCCAACACCTACAACGAACCGGGCCGGTCGTACTTCGCCTCCGTCACCGCCTCGTTCTGACCTGGGCTCCTGGTCTGCCGGAAACGGCGGGCCCATGCCCCGCCGGGTGCTCCGGCGGGGCCTTTTCATGATGGATGCAGCGCATGAGCCTCTGGCACGACGGCTACCTGGCCGATGCCCCTTATCCTCACCTGGTCCAGCCGGAACTCGCACCGAGCTGGATGGTGGCCACCCTCACCGCCCTCGGGCGCAGCGCCCCGGACCTGTCCCGGGGCTTTCGCTATTGCGAGCTGGGCTGCGGCCAGGGGCTGGGCAGCCTGCTGCTGGCAGCGGCCAACCCGGCCGGCGAGTTCGTCGCGGTGGACTTCAACCCCCGACACATCGCCCACGGGCGGGACCTGGCGACCCGTGCCGGGCTCGCCAACCTGCGCTTCGTCGAGGCGGCGTTCGACGGGCTGGCCGGGCAGGACCTGGGCGAGGGCTTCGACTTCATCGTCCTGCACGGCGTCTACTCCTGGGTGTCGCCGGCCAACCGGGCGGCCATCCGCACCTTTATTCAGCAGCGCCTGCGACCCGGTGGCGTGGCCTACCTGGGCTACATGACCGAGCCGGGCCTGTCGGCGTTCCGCGCCGCTCAGCGCTTCATCTGGCAGCACGCCCAGCAGGCCCCCGGCACTCCGGCGCAGCGCCTGCGTGGTGCCTTCTCCGCCCTGCGTGGCTGGCAGGCGGCGGGGGCCGGCTACTTCGTCGAGCACCCCGACGTGGCCCGGCGGCTGGATGCCGGCGAGCCGGAGGACCTGGCCCAGCTCGCCCACGAGCTGCTCTGCGAGCACTGGGAGCCCCTGCCGGTGGCCCAGGTGATGGGCGAGTTCGCGGCGATCGGCCTGGGCTACGCCGGCAGCGCCGTGCCGCTGGAGAACATCGACGCGCTGTCGGTGCCCGGCGCCTGCCTGCCGTTGTTGGAGGCGCTGCAGAGGACCGAGGCCCGCGAGACGGCCAAGGACCTGGCGCGCAACCAGTCCCAGCGGCGCGACCTCTACCAGCGCGCGGGCCATCTGCTTGCGCCGGCCGCCCATCGCCAGGCCTTGCTGGAGGGGTGCTGGGCGGCATTGCCGGGGGCGCCGACCCAGGGCGGCCTGCGCTTCGACACCCGCATTGGCCCGGTGGAGGGCGAGGCGTCGCTGTTCTCGCCGCTGCTGCAGGCCCTCGCCGAAGGGCCCCAGAGTTTCGCCGAGCTGGCCCGGCGGCCGGCGCTGGCGCCCCAGGTCGGCCAGCTCAACCGGGCGTTGCAGATGCTCGCCTGGGCCGGGCATGCCCACTCGCTGTCACCGGGGCCGGTGGTGGTGGAGGCCGGTCAGCGGCTCAACCGCCTGCTGGCCGAAGGGGCGCTGGCGGGGGCCGGTTATCGCCACCTGGTGGCGCCCAGCCTGGGAGCGTCCATCCCCGCGACGGCGCAGCAGATGGCCCTGGCGCGGGTGCTGCTGGAGATGCCGGGCCTGCGCGGCGGTCTGCTGCGTGAAACCGGTCTGGCCCTGCTGCGCCGCGAGGGCTGGCAGGTGCAGGTGGACGACGCGCAACTGAACCAGTTCGAACACGCCGTGCTGCCGGTCTGGCGGCAACTGGGCGTGGTGCCGTGACCCCCGTGAGGAGCCTGTTCATGACCCTGTCCCTGCCGGCCTGGGTGCCGGTCCTTTCGCGCGTGGTGGCCGCCTTGCTCGGCGGCTATGCCTTCACCTATGCCTTCACCGCCGCATTGGCGCGGCTGCTGCCGCTGCACCCGGTGGATGCGCTGCTGGTGGCCAGCCTGCCGTGCTTCGTGGTCTACACCCTGGCAGTGTGCTGGGCCTTCGCCGCCCGCACCGCCCTGCGTGCCTGGCTCGGATTGGCCCCGGCGCTGCCATTGGCGGCCCTGGGCTTCTGGCCGCACCTGCTGGAGTGGCTGGCATGAAGAAGACCTTCACTCAATCCATGGCCTGGCTGCACACCTGGGGCGGCCTGCTGGCCGGTTGGCTGCTGTTCGCGGTGTTCCTCACCGGGACGCTGGCGGTGTTCGACCAGGAGATCGACCACTGGATGCACCCGGAGGTACGCGATACCCCGGTGCCCACCGCCGAGGCCGCCGAGCGCGGGCTGGCCTACCTGCGGGAGCACCATCCCGAGGCACGGACCTGGACCCTGAACCTGCCCACCGAGCGCTCGCCTGGGTTGTCCGTCTCCGCTGGCGAACGCCGCCACGGTGGCGGCGTGACCCTGGACCCGGCGACGGGGGAGGTGCTGCCCCAGCGTGACAGTGCCGGCGGGCTGTTCTTCTTCCGCTTTCATTTCACCCTCGACCTGCCGCGCATGCTCGGCATCTGGGTGGTGGGCCTGCTGGCGCTGGGCATGCTGGTGGCGCTGCTGACCGGCATCGTCATCCACAAGAAGTTCTTCAAGGAGTTCTTCACCTTCCGCCCCGGCAAGGGCCAGCGCTCCTGGCTGGATGCCCACAACGCCACGGCGGTGCTGTTGCTGCCGTTCCACCTGATGATCGCCTACACCGGGTTGGCGATCTTCCTGCTGATCTACATGCCGGCGGCGCTGGAGACGTTGTTCGACGGTGATTTTGATGCGTTCTACCACGCCCAATACGGTGGGGAAGAGGCACACCCGTCTGTCGGCCAGACACAGCCTGCCACTCTGGCCGCACTGGCGCCGATGTTGGCTGAGGCCGAGCGGCAGATGGGGCCGGTGGGTGGCGTGGTGATCCGCCATCCCGGGCGCAGCGATGCCCGGGTGGAGGTGCGGCGGGTGCTGGGCAACCGCATCGCCCTGACCAAGGGGCAGAACATGGTTTTCGACGGGGTGACCGGGGCGCTGCTGCAGGCGCCCCCGTCGATGCGCGCCAGCGTGCTGACCCACCGGGTGATCATGGGCCTGCACTTCGCTCAGTTCGGCGGCTACCCCATGCGCTGGCTGTACTTCCTCTGTGGGCTCGGCGGCTGCGTGATGATCGCCACCGGCCTGCTGCTCTATGAGGTGAAGCAGCGTCGCCAGGCCAGCCGAGGCGTGGGCGCGCGCCTGGTGGCGGCGCTGAATCTGTCGGCGGTGGCCGGCCTGGGCGTGGCCTGCGTGGGGCTGCTGTGGGCCAACCGCCTGCTGCCGCTGGAGCTGGCGGGGCGCGCGCACTGGGAGGTGCGGGTGTTCTTCCTGCTCTGGCTGGTCAGCCTGGTCCACGCCGCGTGGCGGCCTGGAGCGCGGGGCTGGAGTGAGCAGCTCGGTTGTGGCGCGGCGCTTTGCCTGGGCCTGCCGCTGCTGGGTTGGGCCACTGGCGGCGGGGCAGGGGATTTCACCCGCGGCATGCTGGAAGTGACGGCCGTTGCCATCGGTCTGGTGCTGGCCGGGTGCGCCTGGCGCGTGCAGCAGCCGGCGGCCGTGCGCCCGGAGCGGGTGCGCAGCCCGAAGGCGGAGGTGCAGGGATGAGCCTGATGCTGAGCGTGGCCGCGGGCCTGGCCCATGGCGGAATGGCCGCGTTGTGCCTGGGGCTGCCCCGGCATTTTCGCCAGGTGTGGCAGCGTGAGCCGACGCCCGTACTGCGGCGTGGCTTGCGGGCGGCGGGCTGGTGCCTGTTGGTGTTGGCCTTGCCGGCGAGTGCAGCGTTCTGGGGCTGGGCGATGGGGCCTGTGGCCTGGTTCGGGCTGGTGTCCCTGTCGGGGTTGGCCTTGGCACTGCTGTTGCCCTATCGGCCGAGGCTGGCGGCGTGGTTGCCGCTGGGGTGGCTGCCGGTGATGGCCGTTCTGGGCGTGGTCCAGGGGCTGTCCTGAACCTCAGCCCGCGCTGCCCTGCTGGTAGGTCTGCAGGGCCTGATGGTCACTGTCGTCGCCCAGCTCGGCGGCGCGTTGGTAGTAGGGCAGGGCGAGGGCGCGGATGTCGGCGTGCCGGGCCTGGGCGAGGCGGGCACGGCTTTCCCGGAGGAAGTTGAGATTGCCGCCGGCCAGGGCCAGGCGCAGCCAGTGCAGGGCGCCCTCCAGGTCGCCCCGGTCGGCCAGTACGGTGGCGTGGCTGAACTGGCCACGGAAGTCGCCGGCTTCGGCGGAGCGCTGGTACCAGGCGTGGGCGCGCTCGGGGTTGGCGGGCACGCCGATGCCTTCTTCATGGAAGCGCCCGGCGAAGTTCATCGCCTTGGCGTGGCCCTGGGCGGCGGCGCGCTCGTAGAGGGCCAGGGCCTGGGCCGGGTCCTTCGCCACGCCGCGTCCGGCGGCCAGCAGGTGGGCGTAGTTGTAGCAACCCCAGTCGAGCCCGGCGTCCATGGCCTGGCGGAAGGCTCGGGCGGCGCCGGGCAGGTCCACCTCGCCACCCCAGCCCTGTTCCAGGCAGCGGCCGAGCATGTTGTGGGCCATGGGGTCGCCATTGGCGGCGGCAATGCGGAACCACTGCCGTGCCAGCGCCGGGTCGCGCTCGATGCCGCGCCCGTCCAGCAGCAACTGGCCCAGCAGGGTCTGCGCGGGCACCACGCCTTCACGGGCGGCGGCCAGCACGGCGCTGGCGGCCTGGCGCGGTTCGCTGGCCAGGCGTTGCTGCAGGGCCTCGCGGTCGAGGATGTCGGTGCGGGTCAGGGTGAGGGACATGGGCGGCATGGCCAGGGGAAAGGCGGCGAATAGTATTCATTTCCATTTGCGCTGTAAAACCACGGGCGCTGCCTTTCCAAATGCCATTCCGTTCCATGGATATAGCGCTAAGCCATAAGCGGAAACGCTTGTGCGATATGGCGTAGAGGGGTTTGCCGGTATCATGGGCGCCCCTCTGAGTCTGGATCGCAGAACTGCCATGACCCTGCAGTACCCAACCATCGCCGACTGCATCGGCAATACCCCGCTGGTGCGCCTGCAGCGCCTGGGGGGCGACACCCGCAACACCCTCCTGGTCAAGCTCGAAGGCAACAACCCGGCCGGCTCCGTGAAGGACCGCCCGGCCCTGTCGATGATCACCCGTGCCGAGCTGCGCGGTGACATCCAGCCCGGCGACACATTGATCGAGGCCACCTCCGGCAATACCGGCATCGCGCTGGCCATGGCGGCGGCGATCAAGGGTTACCGGATGATCCTGATCATGCCGGACAACATGAGCGCCGAGCGCAAGGCGGCGATGACCGCCTACGGCGCCGAGCTGATCATCGTCAGCAAGGACGAGGGCATGGAAGGTGCCCGCGACCTGGCCGAGCGCATGCAGGCCGAAGGCCGTGGCAAGGTGCTGGACCAGTTCGCCAACGGTGACAACCCCGAGGCCCACTACGTGGGGACCGGCCCGGAAATCTGGCGCCAGACCCAGGGCACCGTGACCCACTTCATCAGCTCCATGGGCACTACCGGCACCATCATGGGCACCTCGCGCTACCTCAAGGAGCAGAACCCGGCGATCCAGATCGTCGGCCTGCAGCCCCAGGAAGGCTCGGCCATCCCCGGCATCCGCCGCTGGCCCCAGGAATACCTGCCGAGGATCTACCAGGCCGAGCGCGTGGACCGCGTCGTCGACATGGCCCAGTCCGAGGCCGAGGACACCATGCGCCGCCTGGCGCGCGAGGAAGGCATCTTCTGCGGCGTCTCCTCCGGCGGTTCGGTGGCGGCCATGCTGCGCCTGTCCCGCGAGGTGGAGAACGCCGTGATGGTGGCGATCATCTGCGACCGTGGCGATCGCTACCTGTCCACCGGTGTGTACGACGCGCGCCCGTGATGACTCCGATTTCCCGTCCTGACCATCGCCCGGGGCGCTACTCGCTCCGGGCCTATCGCATTCACCTGTCCACCGCGCCCGTGCACGGGGTCAGCCGCGTGCCGGCACTGCCGGTGCTTTCGCGCTGCGCACCGAGCGTGCTGGTGCCGCTGCGTATGCACCTGCCGCTACGGAGGCCCGATGTCCAGGCGTAACGGCGGGCTGCGCTTCCAGAGCGGAGGCGGCAAGCGCCAGGCCTCGCCGGCGGTGCCGGTGGGCAAGAAGCAGACCCTGGACGTGGAGCGCCTGGCCCATGACGGCCGGGGCATCGCCTTCGAGCAGGGGCGCACCTGGTTCGTCGACGGCGCCCTGCCGGGCGAGTCCGTCGAGGCGCGGGTGCTGGGTGCCCGCAGCCAGGTGGTGGAGGCCCGTGCCGAGCGCATCCTGCGGGCCAGCCCGGAGCGTCGTGCCGAGCCGTGCCCCCATGCCCGCCAGTGCGGCGGCTGTTCGCTCCAGCATCTGCCCCACGAGGCCCAGCTCGCCCTGAAACAGCGCACGCTGGCCGAGCAACTGGAACGCTTCGCCGGCCTGGTGCCGGAAACCTGGGCCGCGCCGCTGGTGGGGCCGGAGTTCGGCTACCGGCGTCGTGCCCGCGTGGCGGTGCGCTGGGACGCCAAGGCCGCGCGCCTGGAGGTGGGCTTCCGCGCTGCCGCGAGCCAGTCCATCGTCGCCGTGCAGGACTGTGCCGTACTGGTACAGCCCTTGCAGACGATCCTGCGTGCGTTACCGCCCCTGCTGGCCGGCCTGGAAAGGCCGCAAGCGATCGGACACGTCGAGCTCTTTCAAGGCACCGCCTCTTCCCTCCTGCTGCGCCACACCCAACCGCTGGTCGACGGCGACCTGGCACGCCTGCGCGCGTTCTGCGCCGAGCACCGGGCGCTGCTCTGGCTGCAGGGGGCGGGCGAACCGCAGCCGGACCACGCCGACGCGCAGTTGGGTTACCGACTGGAACAGTGGGACCTGGCGCTGGGCTACCGCCCGGGCGATTTCGTCCAGGTCAATGCCTGGATCAACGAAGCGATGGTCCGCCAGGCGCTAGACTGGTTGGCACCCCAGGGCCACGAGCGGGTTCTGGACCTGTTCTGTGGGTTGGGCAATTTCGCCCTGCCGCTGGCGCGGATGTGCCGCGAAGTGGTGGCGGTGGAAGGCGTCGAGGCGATGGTCGAACGGGCCCGCGACAACGCCCGGGCGAATGGCCTGGGCAATGTGCACTTTTTTGCGGCCGACTTGTCGAAGCCGCTGGCCGAAGCCACCTGGGCGACCGGGGGCTTCGACGCAGTATTGCTGGACCCGCCGCGTGACGGGGCGTTCGAGGTGGCTCGTCACCTGGGCGAACTGAAGGCGAAGCGGGTGGTATATGTGTCCTGCAACCCGGCCACCCTGGCGCGCGACAGCGCCGAGCTGGTCCGGCAGGGCTACCGGCTGAGGACGGCCGGCATCCTCGACATGTTCCCGCAGACGGCGCATGTGGAGGCCATGGCGTTATTCGAGGCGGGCTAGGACGCTCGCGTAATCCGACTGGCCCAGAGAGGCTGGCGATCATCCGGCGCGCTGGCATGCGCCGTAGGGAAGGTAAGGCAAGATGGTACAGGTCAGAGCGCAACAGCCGGTCAACACCGACGGCAGTATCAACCTCGAGGCATGGCTGGACCATGTGCTCAGTCTCGATCCGGTGCTGGACCGCGCCGTGCTGAAGCAGGCCTGCGAGTTCGCCCGCGATGCCGAGCAGCAGGCCAATGCCGCGCAGAATCTCTGGGCTGAAGGCACTTCCAGCTTCCAGACGGGCCTGGAGATCGCCGAGATCCTCGCGGACCTCAAGCTCGACCAGGAGTCCCTGGTGGCCGCGGTGATCTACCGAGGCGTGCGCGAGGGCAAGATCCCCCTGGCCGACGTGCAGCAGCGCTTCGGCCCGGTGGTCGCCAAGCTGATCGAGGGCGTGCTGCGCATGGCCGCCATCAGTGCCAGCCTCAACCCGCGCCAGTCCATGGTGCTGGGCACCCAGACCCAGGTAGAGAACCTGCGCAGGATGCTGGTGGCGATGGTCGACGACGTGCGCGTCGCCCTGATCAAACTGGCCGAGCGCACCTGTGCCATCCGTGAGGTGAAGAGCGCCGACGAGGAGAAGCGCCACCGCGTTGCCCGTGAAGTGTTCGACATCTATGCGCCCCTGGCCCACCGGCTGGGCATCGGCCACATCAAGTGGGAGCTGGAGGATCTGTCCTTCCGCTACCTGGAGCCCGACCAGTACAAGAAGATCGCCAAGCTGCTGCACGAGCGCCGCCTGGACCGCGAGCAGTACATTGCCGATGTGATGAACCAGCTGCGCCAGGAGCTCTCGGCGGCGGGCATCAAGTCCGACATCAGCGGGCGTGCCAAGCACATCTATTCCATCTGGCGGAAGATGCAGCGCAAGGGCCTGCAGTTCAGCCAGATCTACGACGTGCGCGCCGTGCGTGTGCTGGTGCCGGAAGTGCGCGATTGCTACACCGCGCTGGGCATCGTGCACACCCTGTGGCGCCACATCCCCAAGGAATTCGACGACTACATCGCCAACCCCAAGGAGAACGGCTACCGCTCCCTGCATACGGCGGTGATCGGCCCGGACGGCAAGGTGCTGGAGGTGCAGATCCGCACCCAGGCCATGCATGAGGAGGCCGAGCTTGGCGTCTGCGCCCACTGGCGTTACAAGGGCACCGACGTCAAGACCAGCTCCAACCACTACGAAGAGAAGATCTCCTGGCTGCGCCAGGTGCTGGAGTGGCATGAGGAGCTGGGCGACATCGGCGGGCTGGCCGAGCAGTTGCGGGTCGATATCGAGCCCGACCGCGTCTACGTCTTCACCCCCGATGGCCACGCCATCGACCTGCCCAAGGGCGCCACGCCCCTGGACTTCGCCTACCGCGTGCACACCGAAATCGGCCACAACTGCCGGGGCGCAAAGATCAACGGGCGTATCGTGCCGTTGAACTACAGCCTGCAGACCGGTGAGCAGGTGGAGATCATCACCGGCAAGCAGGGGGCGCCGAGCCGCGACTGGCTCAACCCCAACCTGGGCTACATCACCACCTCCCGGGCGCGGGCGAAGATCGTCCACTGGTTCAAGCTGCAGGCCCGCGACCAGAACGTCGCTGCCGGCAAGGCCATGCTCGAGCGCGAGCTGGCGCGCCTGGCGCTGCCGCCGGTGGACTTCGAGAAGCTCGCCGAGAAGTGCAACCTGCGCACCGCCGAGGACATGCACGCGGCCCTGGGCGCCGGCGACCTGCGCCTGGCCCATGTGGTGGGCAACGCCCAGCAACTGGTGGAGCCGGAGCGCGGCACCAGCGAGCAGTTGGAGCTTATCCCCCGTCGTTCTGCCGGACAGTACAAGCCGGGCAAGCGCGGCGACGTGCAGATCCAGGGTGTCGGCAATCTGCTCACCCAGATGGCCGGCTGCTGCCAGCCGCTGCCGGGCGACCCGATCGTCGGCTACATCACCCTCGGCCGTGGCGTCAGCATCCACCGCCAGGACTGCGCCTCGGCGCTGCAACTGGCCAGCCGCGAACCCGAGCGGATGATCCAGGTCAGTTGGGGCCCGGTGCCGGTGCAGACCTACCCGGTGGACATCGTCATCAAGGCCTACGACCGTTCCGGCCTGCTGCGTGATGTGTCCCAGGTGCTGCTCAACGAGCGCATCAACGTGCTGGCGGTGAACACCCGTTCGAACAAGGAGGACAACACCGCCTCCATGCTGCTGACCATCGAGATTCCGGGGCTGGACGCCCTGGGCCGTCTGCTGGCGAAGATCGCCCAGCTGCCCAACATCATCGAGGCCCGTCGTAATCGCGCAGCCTGAACCGCTGCGCGATTCGCGCGTGACATTCAGGTTGCGCCGGGTTCAAACCACTGGATCTGCCATGTACCAACTCAATGACCTGCTGCACCTGATGGCCCGGCTGCGTGACCCGCAGTACGGCTGCCCCTGGGACCTGAAGCAGGACTACGCCAGCATCGTCCCGCACACCCTCGAAGAGGCCTACGAGGTGGCGGATGCCATCGAGCGGGGCGACTTCGCCCACCTGCCCGGCGAGCTGGGTGACCTGCTGTTCCAGGTCGTCTACTACAGCCAATTGGCGAAGGAGGAGGGTCGCTTCGAGTTCGCCACGGTAGTGGATGCGATCACCCGCAAGCTGGTGCGCCGCCATCCCCATGTGTTCCCCGACGGCGACCTGTACGGCGCCCCGGACATGGCACGTCTGGAGGAGGCCGCCATCAAGCAGCGCTGGGAGGAGATCAAGGCCGAGGAGCGCGCCGAGCAGGCTGTCGCCCCGGAGCAGCTTTCCCTGCTGGACGACGTGCCGAGCGCGCTGCCGGCCCTGTCCCGGGCAGCCAAGTTGCAGAAGCGCGCAGCCCAGGTCGGTTTCGACTGGCCCGAGGCGCTGCCGGTGGTGGACAAGGTCCGCGAGGAGCTGGACGAGGTCCTCGAAGCCATGAGCGAGAACGACCCCGAGGCGGTAGCCGAGGAGCTGGGCGACCTGCTGTTCGTTGCGGTCAACCTCGCCCGTCATCTGAAGGTCGACCCCGAGACGGCGCTGCGTTCGGCCAACGCCAAGTTCGAGCGGCGCTTCCGCTACATCGAACAGGCATTGCGCGAAGCGGGTCGTCCCATTGAAGATTGCACCCTGGATGAACTGGACGCCCTCTGGGGCGAGGCCAAGAAACAGGAAAAAGCCACCCTTGGCTGCTAAGCAGAGAGACTGAACGACCCATGAGCCTTTCCCTTCGTGACCAGCTGCTGAAAGCCGGACTGGTCAGTGAAAAGCAGGCCAAGCAGGCCGGTAAGCAACAGCAGAAGCAACAACGCCTGGAGAAGAAGAACCAGGTGGAGAAGGACGACAGCCTGCGCCAGGCCGCCCTCCAGGCCCAGGCCGAGAAACTGGCCAGGGACCAGGAGTTGAACCGCCAGCAGCAGGAAAAGGCCGACCAGAAGGCCCGTGCGGCGCAGGTCAAACAACTGATCGAACGCACCCGCCTGCCCAAGCTGACCACCGACGACTACTACAATTTCGTCGACAACAAGAAGGTCAAGCGCATCGCCGTCAACGACCTGATGCGCGACAAGCTGAGCCGTGGCTCGTTGGCCATCGTCCAGCACGGCGGCGGCTACGAGGTGATCCCGCGTGATGCCGCCCTGCGTATCCAGGAGCGCGACCCGCGCCGCATCGTGTTGCTCAACGTCGCCTCCGAAGAGGTGGACGAGGACGATCCGTATGCCGCCTACAAGGTGCCGGACGACCTGATGTGGTGAGTGCGGGTTGAATGGGAAGAAGCCGGGCAATGCCCGGCTTTTTCATGGCTGGGGAATCCGCCTGGCGCTCAGCAGACCTGGTTGCCCAGCAGCACCCGGCCGAAGTGCGCGCCTTCGGTCAGCGGGGTGATGGCGGCGATCTGGTCCAGCCGCAAGCGCTCGCGCCCGGCCTCGCTGTGTACCAGCAGGAATTCGTCCTTGTTGCGGTCGGTCTCGGTGTCCATGGCGCGGGCTTCCAACTGGCGGCCGTCGTCCAGTTCGATAAGCAACTGGTAGCGATGCAGGCAGGCCAGCTCGATGTAGTCGTACAGCTCGCAGGAAAGGGGTAGGTAAGGGGTCATGAGGGCGTCCTCAAGGGCTGTGCCCCGACATCCTATACCCGTCCGGCGTGGCTGCCAGCCTGTCGTGCGGTGTGGCGTCCAATAAAAAGCCGGGCGCAGGGCCCGGCTTCTGGGAGGTGGTGTGGTGGGTCAGCTGCCCTTGACCTCGCGGCCGTCGACGCTGCCTTCCTTGAGCATGATCTGGTATTCCTTGCCGTCCTTTTCCACCTGGTTCAGGCGCACCAGCAGGTAGTCCCAGTCCTTGGCGAACCAGAGGGTGGTCTTGCGGCTGCTCTGGGTAGGGTCGCGCACGCGCTCGACCTTGATGGCATCGACGCTACCGGCCATGGTGTCCACGCGCTCCTGGCCGAGGACGCGGAAGTCGTAGGTTTCCACTTCGTCGCCGTCGATCACCTGGTAGCTCATGCTCTTCTTGCCGGCGGCGACGTCGCGCTGGAGCACCAGTTGGTAGGTGGATTTGTCGACCATGCCGCGGTTCAGGGGCAAGCGCACCTGGTTGTCGCGGTCGGTCCCGATGACCTGCTTCTCACCCCAGTCGAAGTCCAGCTCGACCTGCTTGCGCTTGCCCAGGCCGCTGCGGTTGAAGCGGTAGGTGACGGGCAGGAAGGTGTTTTTCTCCAGGCGGAACACGCTGATTTCGCTCAGGCTGGCCACCAGCATGGAGGCCTCGAAATCCAGCTGCCAGCGCCCATCGTCCAGTTGCTTCAGGGAGCGGCCGGCGCTGCCGCTGATGGGCATGGTCTTCCAGTCGGCGGTGTAGCTGGCCTTGAACGGCTTCAGCTCGGCCGCGGTGACCGGCAGGGTGAAGAGGGCGAGGAGCAACAGCACAGCACGACGCATTGGCAAATCTCCTAGTTACGCAACTGCTGCCCGGTAGGGGGCAACGCTTGGCCGTCCAGTAGTGCGCCGTTCTCGCCGAGGCGCAAACGACCTTCGGCGAACCAGCGCACGGCCAGCGGGTAGATACGGTGTTCCTCGGCATGCACCCGCTGGGCCAGGGTGTCTGGCGAATCGCCAGACTCTACCGGGATCACCGCTTGTACGACCAGAGGGCCACCATCGAGTTCCTCCGTCACGAAGTGGACGCTGCACCCGTGCTCGGCATCGCCGACTTCCAGCGCGCGCTGGTGGGTGTGCAGGCCCTTGTGGCGGGGCAGCAGGGAGGGGTGGATGTTCAGCAGGCGGCCGGTGTAGTGGCGCACGAAACCCGGGGTGAGGATGCGCATGAAGCCGGCCAGAACCACCAGCTGCGGAGAGAAGCTGTCGATCAGTGCCGCGAGGGCCTGGTCGAAGGCTTCGCGCCCGTCGAATTCGCGATGGTCCAGTACACGGGTTTCGATGCCGGCCTGGCGCGCACGCTCCAGGCCGTAGGCATCGGCGCGGTTGGAGATCACCGCGCGGATTCGCGCCGGATGCCCGGCGCTGGTGGTGCTGTCGATCAGGGCCTGCAGGTTGCTGCCGGAGCCGGAAATCAGCACCACCACGTCACAGCGGTCGGTCATCAGTGGGCTTTCAGGTTGTTCAGCACGACGCGCTCGCTGCCTTCGGCGCCTGCGCCGATCTGGCCGATGACCCAGGGCTGTTCGCCGGCGGCGCGCAGGGTTTCCAGGGCCACGTCGACCTGCTCGGGGGCCACGCAGATGACCATGCCGACGCCGCAGTTGAGCACGCGGTGCATTTCGCGCTCGTCGACGTTGCCTTTCTCCTGCAGCCAGTCGAATACGGCCGGGCGGGTCCAACTGGCGACGTCGATGACGGCCTGGGCACCCTCGGGCAGTACGCGCGGGATGTTCTCGGTGAGGCCGCCGCCGGTGATGTGGGCCATGGCCTTCACCGCGCCGGTGTCCTTGATCAGCTTGAGCAGCGGCTTGACGTAGATACGGGTCGGGGCCATCAGCAAGTCGGCCAGGGGCTTGCCGTCCAGCTGGATCTGCTCGATGTCGGCGCCACTGACTTCGATGATCTTGCGGATCAGCGAGTAGCCGTTGGAGTGCGGGCCGGAGGAGGGCAGGGCGATCAGGGTGTCGCCGGTGCGGACCTTGGAGCCGTCGATGATCTCGGCCTTTTCCACCACGCCCACGCAGAAGCCGGCCAGGTCGTAGTCCTCGCCTTCGTACATGCCGGGCATCTCGGCGGTCTCACCGCCTACCAGGGAGCAGCCGGCCAGTTCGCAACCGGCACCGATGCCGGTGACCACGGTGGCGGCCACGTCGACGTTGAGCTTGCCGGTGGCGTAGTAGTCGAGGAAGAACAGCGGCTCGGCGCCGCAGACCACCAGGTCGTTCACGCACATGGCGACCAGGTCCTGGCCGATGCTGTCGTGCCTGTTCAGGTTCAGCGCCAGGCGCAACTTGGTGCCGACGCCGTCGGTGCCGGAGACCAGCACCGGCTGCTTGTAGCCGGCCGGGATCTCGCAGAGGGCGCCGAAGCCACCCAGGCCGCCCATCACTTCAGGGCGAGCGGTGCGCTTGGCCACGCCCTTGATGCGTTCGACCAGGGCTTCGCCCGCGTCGATGTCCACACCGGCGTCCTTGTAGCTCAGGGAGGGTTGCTTGCTCATAGATCCAGGCCTTTAGGGGAAATTCGTGGGTCGACCGGCGACGAGGGCCGGTTCGCGAAGGCGCGCGATTTTATCAGGGTTGGCCTGTAGCAGCCATCGGCAGCGGTCGCGCAGAGGGAAAAGCCTGCACCGCCGGGCACCGCCCGTTGCCGGCCAGGATGGGCCTGTTTAAGGTATAGCCCTTCCCGATGCGGCTCCGGCCGCTCCATCCGTTTGTCGAGAGTCCCCCATGCGCCTGATCGCCCGCCTGTTGTTGGTCTGCCTGCCGCTGCTCAGCCCGCTGGCCCATGCCGAAACGGTCGCTACTCTCTACCAGGTGCGTGAGCCGGTGCTGTCCCAGCAGCCCGAGGAGCGCGACCAGGCGCTTAACCGCGCGCTGGAAACCCTGGTGATCCGTCTGACCGGGGACACCAAGGCGCTGAACAGCCCGGCACTGGCCGAGGTGCGCAAGAACCCGCAGCAACTGATCAGCCAGTTCGGCTACGAGGGCCAGTCGCTGCAGGTGGACTTCGACCCGGTAACCACCGATCGCATCTTCCGCCAGGCCGGTATCGGCCTGTGGAGCGCCAACCGCCCGGCGATCCTGACCTGGTGGCTGAACCAGTCAGCCGAAGGTGCGAGCCTGGTGGGCGACGCTCAGACCGCCGCTGCCCCATTGCGTGATGCCGCCCTGCACCGTGGACTGCCGCTGCGCCTGCCGCTGGCGGACCTCAGTGAGCAGTTGGCCGCGACGCCGGAAAGCCTGACTGCTGCCGACCCGGCGGCCTTGCGCCCGGCTTCCGAGCGTTACGGCGCCGATGCACTGCTCGCCGTGCTGGCCAGCGAGACGGATGGCAAGTGGAAGGCCAACTGGCACCTGTGGATCGGTGACAGCCGCGAGCAGGGCACCCTGGAGGCGGCTGATCCGACGGCCCTGGCCGATGCCGTGATGCTCGCCGTGAGCCAGCGCCTGGCGCCGCGTTTCGTGGTGGCGCCAGGCGTCGGTCAGGATCAGGTGCTGGAAGTGAAGGGCGCCGACCTGGACCGCTATGCCGAGCTGTCGCGGGCACTGGAGCCCTTCGGGGCCCGCTTGTACCTGGTGGAAGGCGATGTCCTGCGCTTCCGCGTCAGCGCCAGCGTCGACCAATTGCGCGCCCAACTGGCCCTCAGTGGGTTGACCGAGTCGCCGGCCGAGCAGGCGCCGGTGGACGCGGCCCAACCGGCTGCACCGGGCGCCGCGCCGCAGGTCGTGCCACGGCAGAATGCGCTGCGTTTCCAGTGGTAAGGATGCTTAACCTGCCACATTCGTCCGGGATGAGGGACCGTCATGACTGATTCGCGTCGCTGGCTGTGGCTCGGGGGCGTGCTGCTCCTGGGCTGGCTGTTGTACCTGTTGCACCCGATCCTCTCGCCGTTCCTGGTGGGCATGCTGCTGGCCTACATGGGGGACCCGCTGGTGGACCGCCTGGAGGCACGTGGGCTTTCCCGCACCTGGGGTGTGGTGGCGGTGTTCACGCTGTTCAGTCTGGTGCTGCTGGCGCTGTTGCTGATCCTGATCCCGATGCTGGCGCGGCAGGTGGCGCGGCTCTACGAGACGGCACCGCAGATGCTGGACTGGCTGCAGAACAGTGCGTTGCCCTGGGTCCAGGCCAAGCTGGGGTTGCCTCAGGGCTTCTGGCGCTTCGACAAGCTCAAGGAGGTGGTCAGTGGTCACCTGGGGCAGACCACCGACCTGGTGGGCGTGATCCTGGCCAGTGCCACGGCTTCGGGCCTTGCGCTGATGGGCTGGGTGGGCAACCTGCTGCTGATTCCGGTGGTGGGGTTCTACCTGTTGCGTGACTGGGACCTGATGGTGGCCAAGCTGCGTGGCCTGCTGCCGCGCAGCCGCGAAGGGCTGGTGGTGAAGCTCACCGGTGAATGCCACGAGGTGCTGGGGGCGTTCATGCGCGGGCAACTGCTGGTGATGCTGGCCCTGGGGGCCATCTACGCGGTGGGCCTGATGATCGTCGGCCTCGACCTCGGGCTGCTGATCGGCCTGCTGGCCGGGCTGGCCAGCATCGTGCCGTACATGGGCTTCATCGTTGGTATCGGCATGGCCGTGGTGGTGGCGCTGTTCCAGTTCGGCGGGGTCGATCTCTATGCCCTGCTGGGAATTGCCTTGGTGTTTGGTGTCGGCCAGTTGCTCGAGGGTATGGTGCTGACGCCCATGCTGGTGGGGGATCGGATCGGCCTGCACCCGGTGGCAGTGATCTTCGCGATCCTCGCCGGCGGCCAGCTGTTTGGTTTCACCGGCGTGCTGCTGGCGCTGCCCGTGGCGGCGGTGATCATGGTTTTGCTGCGCCATGCGCATGATTTCTATAAACTTTCGGATCTTTACGGAGAGACCGGCAGCGGTTCCGACGAACCCAGCGATACGGCATGAAACCCATCCAGCTTCCCCTTGGCGTGCGCCTGCGTGACGACGCGACCTTCGCCAACTATTACCCTGGCGCCAACGCCGCGGCCCTCGGCTATGTCGAGCGCCTTTGCGAGCCCGATGCCGGGTGGACCGAGAGCCTGATCTACCTGTGGGGTGCGGAGGGTGTCGGACGCAGTCATCTGCAGCAGGCGGCCTGCCTGCGCTTCGAGCAGCGTGGCGAGCAGGCGGTGTACCTGCCCCTGGCGGACCTGGTGCAGTACGGCACGGCGATCCTCGACAACCTGGAGCAGTGCGAGCTGGTCTGCCTGGATGACCTGGATGCCGTCGCCGGGCGCGCCGACTGGGAAGAGGCGCTGTTCCACCTGTTCAACCGCCTGCGCGATGCAGGCCGCAAGCTGCTGCTGGCCGCCAACACCGCGCCACGTGAGCTGCGCATCGCCCTGCCGGACCTGAAGTCGCGCCTGACCCTGGCGCTGATCTTTCAGCTCCACGCCCTCTCCGACGAAGACAAGCTGCGTGCCCTGCAGTTGCGGGCCTCGCGCCGTGGCCTGCACCTGACCGAGGAAGTCGGCCGTTTCATCATGACCCGCGGCTCGCGCAACATGAGCGTGCTGTTCGACATCCTCGAACGCCTGGACCAGGCCTCTCTCCAGGCGCAGCGCAAGCTGACCATCCCCTTCCTCAAGGAAACCCTGGGCTGGTAACGACGAAGCGCCCCGTAGGGCGCTTCGCTCGACTCACCGTTCCCGACCTCAGCTTTCCCCGGCCAGCTTGCGGTTGTGCTGGAACTTCCAGCGCGTGTACAGCAATGCCGCGCAGAACAGCACCACGCTGAGCACCACCATCAGCCAGCCAAACACCATGCGCTTGGGATCGGCTGCGGCCAGTACACCCTGGATGAAGTAGAGGTTGATCACGAAGCAGGCCCAGGCGTGGGCGCGGGCGTTGCCGAGGAGCATCCCGGGTGCCAGCAGCACCAGGGGCAGCAGCTCGATGCTGAGCACCACCCAATAGCGGGCACCGTTCAGGTCCGCGTACACCAGGGTCCACACGGTCAGCAGCAGGATCAGGCCGAGGAAGCTGGCCAGGCTCAGGGCGCGGCTGATGGCCAGGCGCGGGGCGAGCCAGTCCAGCTCCGGGAGTTTCTTGGGTGTTCTAGCCACGTCCGTTCTCCAGTCGCAGAGCCGTTTGTGCCAGGCGCTGGCCCAGGGCGCGGCAGAGGGCGCTCTCCTGCTCATCCAGACCGCGCTTGCCGTCGGCGCCGGCGTAGTGGCTGGCGCCGTAGGGGGTGCCGCCGCCGGTGGTGCTGAGCAGGGCGGGTTCGCTGTAGGGAATGCCGGTGATGAGCATGCCGTGGTGCAGCAGGGGCAGCAGCATGGACAGCAGGGTGCTCTCCTGGCCGCCGTGCAGGCTGGCGGTGGAGGTGAAGACGGCGGCCGGCTTGCCCACCAGTTCGCCACTGAGCCAGAGGCTGCTGGTGCCGTCGATGAAGTACTTCAGCGGTGCCGCCATGTTGCCGAAACGGGTCGGGCTACCCAGGGCCAGCCCGGCGCAGCCCTTGAGGTCGTCGAGGGTGGCGTACGGGGCGCCTTCGGCGGGGATGTCCGGCGCGCTGGCCTCGCAGTCGGCGGACACCGCTGGCACGGTGCGCAGGCGCGCTTCCAGCCCGGCGAGTTCGACGCCACGGGCGATCTGGCGGGCCATGCGCTCGGTGGCGCCGTGGCGGCTGTAGTAGAGGACGAGGACGTAGGGCGTGCTCAAGGCAGGATCTCCAGTACCTTCTCCGGCGGGCGACCCACCACGGCCTTGTCACCTACCACCAGGATGGGCCGCTCGATCAGGCGCGGGTGCTGGCTCATGGCGTCGATCAACTGGTCGTCGCTGAGCCCGGTGTCGGCCAGCCCCAGGCTCTGGTATTCCTCCTCGCCGGTGCGCAGCAACTGGCGGGCGCCTATGCCCAGGCGCGCCAGCAGGGTCTTCAGCTCGGCCGGACTGGGCGGGGTTTCGAGGTAGCGCACCACGGTCGGGGTGAGGCCGCGGGCCTCCAGCAGCTCCAGCGCACCACGGGATTTCGAGCAGCGTGGATTGTGATACAGGGTCATTTCGGTCATGGCGGGGGTCGCAAGGCCTTGAGTGAGGCGGCTATTCTAACCGCGTCCGCGTGCGGGCCTGAACCGTGCATATGGTTTCGGGCAGCGGACACGGCACCTCAGTCAACGAAGGAGAAGGAATGCGCCAGCGGATCAGAGACATCGAGGAGTTCTGGCGTTTCCTGCTGCAGCGCTTCATCAGCGACAACGGTTTCAACAGCGCGGCGGCCCTGACCTACACCAGCCTGTTCGCCGTGGTGCCGATCATGACGGTGACCTTCACCATGCTCTCGGTGATCCCTGCCTTCCAGGGCATGGGCGAGCAGATCCAGCGGTTCATCTTCCACAACTTCGTGCCCAGTACCGGCGAGGCCGTGCAGGAGTACCTGCAGGGCTTCACGCTGCAGGCGCGGCACCTGACCTGGGTGGGTGTGGGGCTGCTGGCAATCACCGCCTTCACCATGCTGGTGACCATCGAGAAGGCCTTCAACACCATCTGGCGCGTGCGCCAGCGGCGCCGGGGCATGGCCAGCTTCCTGCTCTACTGGGCGGTGCTGAGCCTGGGGCCGCTGCTGCTGGGCGCAGGCTTCGCGGTCAGCACCTACATCACTTCCCTGGCGCTGCTGTCCAGCCTCAACGAGATCGCCGGTACCCGCGCGCTGCTGGGGTTCACCCCGCTGCTGTTCAACGTGGCGGCCTTTACCCTGCTCTATGCGGCGGTGCCCAACGTCCGCGTGCCCCTGCGCCATGCCGTGGTGGGGGGAGCGTTCACGGCCTTGTTATTCGAGTTGGCGAAGGCCTTGTTCGGCCTGTATGTCAGCCTCTTTCCCGGCTATCAATTGATCTACGGTGCGTTTGCCACGGTTCCGCTGTTCCTGTTGTGGGTCTATGTCTCGTGGGTGATCGTGCTGTTCGGTGCGGAGCTGGTGTGCAACCTGGGCCATTCGCGCCACTGGCGTCGCCAGGCCTTGCCGCGCCTGCTGGTGGTGCTGGGCATCCTGCGGGTCATGCATGACCGCCAGCAGCGCGGCCTGCCGGCCCGCCGCCTGGATGCGCAGCGCGCCGGTTGGCTGCTGCCGGAGGATGAGTGGCTGGAGCTGATGGACTTCCTTGAGGCCCAGCATCTGGCGTGCCCTGTGGCGGCGGGGGCCTGGGTACTGTGCAGGGACCTTTCCAACTACAGCCTGCACCAGTTGCTCAACCACTGCCCCTGGCCGTTGCCGAAACCGGCGCAGTTGCCGGCTCACCTGGACGAACCCTGGTATCCGGCGTTGAAGGTCGCGCTTGAGCGACTGCAGGAGGATCAGCAGGCATTGTTCGACAAGAGCCTGGCCAGTTGGCTGCGGCCGGTCGAGGAGTGACAAAAAAGGTCAGTTACCTATGGGGTGTCCGTTTCGTGGCGCTTGGTATCTGGCGTGTAACCGTGGGGCATTCCTGCATTCCGGGGCGACTGGCACGTTTCTGGCAAACACCTGCTCAACATGCCATTACCCTGCCAGCAGGCGGGCCGCAAGGACTGAATTACTTCTATGAGCAAGGGCAGATCGAAGGTCGTCCACCTACATGAGCGTGATCCGGAAGAGGCCCTCGAGCGCCTTAACCGCATCACCGGGCTGCGTTTCACCCGCTGGCCGGAGTCGCTGGTGCCGCCCAGGGCATCGGACGACACGTTGCCAGCCCGGCGAGATGAGTCTTCGCCGCACACGAGTGATGCTGCGCGCGCCTGACTGGGGCGCTGGCCCAATGAAAAAACCCGCTTTGGCGGGTTTTTTCGTTTTCGAGGTGTTGTCAGGCCAGGGCTTGGTGACTGTCGCTGACGACCTGTTCGACGGCCTGCACGAACAGCTCTTCGACCAGCAGGCTCTGGCAGGGTACGGCCGATTTCAGGCGCACCTGCATGTCCTCAATGCGCTGCCGGGCGGGCAGGCGGGCGATGCCGGAAAGCAGGATCTTGCCGTGAGCGTTGACCTTGCCATGGTCGACCATGATTTCCCGGCGGGCTTCGCCATCGCGGTAGCTCACCAGCAGCGATACCGGCAGGCTGGCCAGTCCGGGCAGTTGCAGCCAGGCGGCGACGTTGAATTCGGCCACGCGACCCTCGTAGGGGGTCACTACGAAATGCGCGCCTTCGACGATTCGGGAGGGAACGGGGCCGATCAGTTTGTCGAGGTTCTGAGACATCGTTGGGATTCCTGTCTTCGGGCAGGGCGACGGACGATAGGCCGCTAATTATAGGAATCGATGAGCGGGGAAACTGTGCGCTTGAGCGGCGCGCGGCGTGACTCGGCTCGCAGTTTGGCCGATCAGGCAAGTTTCAGCGGGTGGCGGGCCACCAGGGGTGTCGCCAGGTTCGAGGCAGGCAGCGGCAGCATGGCCTGGCTGTTGACGTTGGCGAGCTGGAGCCAGAGCTGTTCGCCTTCGACGAACTGGTCCTGGGGCAGCCACAGGCCGTGGTGCCAGCCGTTACCGGGGGCCGGGGTGCTTTGCAGGACGCCCGGGTGGGTCTGGGCGTTGGGGGCGCGTCTCAGCCAGACGGGGCGGGGCAGTCCCTTGAGGTAGCGCAGCCCGATGTGCAGGCCCTCGCGGTTGCCATGGCGCCAGCGCACCAGGGCCAGGGTTGGGGTGCCACTGTTGAGCAGCAGTACCAGTTGGCCGACTGCCAGTTGCGGTGCCTGGTTTGGCAGGCAGAGCAGGCGTGCGCCGCCGGCGCTGGCGTCCTGCATGCGGGCTTCGATGGCCCCGGGGCGCTGGGCCAGCAGGTGGGCGTGGATGGCCGCCAGGCCGGCGATCAGGGTGCAGGCCGCTTCGTTCTCGGTACGCGCGTGGCGCCGTTGCTGGCGGCCCAGCCAGTTGGCACTGACGCGCTCCAGCAGATCGTGCTCGACCGGGCTCTGCAGGGGGGCGGGCTCATACAGGGCCACCAGCAGTGGGCCCAGTTCGAGCCTGCGCAATTGGGCGGATGGGGCGCGGGCGGGCTGGTCCAGTGGCAGGTAGGGTTGCGGGAGGCCGAGGTCGACGACCGGGCCCTCGGACTCGTCCTCACCGTCCCAGGGCAGCAGCCTGGCGAGACCGGCCAGGGGCGCGAGTGCGCCGAACAGCAATGGGCACTCGCCGTCGGTGAGGTGGAACGGGTTGCTCAGGGCCAACAGCAGGACCTGTTGGTAGAGGCCGCGCAGGGTGTCGGCCGGAGTCGGGCGGAAGGCGGCGGCGACCGGTTCGTCCAGGCAGCCCTGGTGTTCGCCTATCCAGTACAGCAGGTGGCTGTCACGCCAGAGGCCGCCGGGTGGCTCCTGGTACTGCTGGTAGTGGCGCATCAGCGTCTGCGCGGTGAAGTGTTGGGCCATGTAAAGGCACCAGGCCAGGTGCGGAAGCGAGGGCTGGCGGCCCTGGAGGATCTGCAGGAGGAGGCGCTTGAAGCCGGCGGCCAGTTCGGCGCAGTAGCGCAGGAACAGCGGCGGCGGAGGGCGCGACTCGATGAAATCGGTGGCGTAGTGGCGGTATTCCTCGCTGAAGCTTTGCAGCGCCCGCTGCCTTTCGAGTAAGGTCACCGCACTTCGATTGAGGCGGAACAGTTGTCCCAGGGCCTGTTGCAGGCCGGTCTCCAGGGGCAGCAGTCGGGCGTTGGCCAGCGCGGGGTTGAGCCCCATGAGGCAACTGCCGTCCTCGTCGACGATGTCCGGTACCTCGAGGCGCAGGGCATCCAACGTCATATCAACCCCGCAGGTACGAGGATCGACGAGATGGGATCACGACTCCAGGCTGTTTTCGGGGCGCTCATCGTTTCGGGGGCCGCTCTGTTGCTGGGAGGCTGTTCTGAGGATCTGGGCCTCGATCAGCATGGGCAGAAGGTAACGAGTGAGCGCTTCGAAAACCAGTGGCTGGTCATCAATTACTGGGCGGAGTGGTGCGCGTCGTGCCGGACGGAAATCCCCGAGCTGAACGCGCTGGCGGAACAGATGAAGGGGCAGGGCGTACAGGTCATGGGGGTGAACTTCGATGGCTTGCAGGGCGCCGAGCTGGAGAAGGCGAGCCGCCAGATGGGCATCGGCTTCACCGTGCTGGCCCAGGATCCTTCCGAGCGCTTCAAGTTGCCGCGCAGCGAGGCGTTGCCGGTGACCTACATCCTCGATGCCCGTGGCCAGGTGCGCGAGCGCCTGCTGGGCGAGCAGACCGCGAAGGGCTTGAGCGAGCGGCTGGCCGGCCTGCGGCAGGAGAAACCGTGATGGCGAGAATCTGCATGCATGGCTACGTCAGCGGCAAGGTGCAGGGTGTCTATTACCGCCAATCCACCCAGGAAGAGGCCGACCGGCTGGACCTGGATGGCTGGGTGCGCAACCTCGAGGATGGCCGCGTAGAGGTGCTGTTCGAGGGGGAAGAGGCCGCCGTTCGTGAGTTGGCGGCCTGGCTGGAGCAGGGCCCCGAGGAGGCGCGCGTCAGCGCCGTGGAGCTGGAGGTTCACTCTCTGCAGGGGATCGCGGGTTTCGTGGTCCGTCGCTGAATCGGCGTGGCCGTCGCGTTGTGACGGCCTATTCGCCTTCACCCGGGTCAGCCACCAGGCGACCGGCATCCTTCATCAGCGCCTTGAGGAATTCCTGCTGGAGTTCCGGATCATTGCGCGTCAGTTCGATCAGGCTCTGTTCCAGTTCGCTGGCTTCCTCTTCCAGACCCAGTTCGGAGAGGCGCTTGACGCGGTGGACCCATTGGGACACTTCGTCGTCTTCCAGGTCTTCGTAGACCAGCGCGTGGGCTTCCTTCAGCTTGCCGCGCAGGTCCCGGCTGACCATCAGGGTGGTTTCGGCGCGGGCGCCGTCCTGCGGGTCTTCGACGCTCAATAGCAGCTTGCCGACGCGGCTGATGTCCTGATCGGCGAAGGGACCATCCAGCAGGTTGAGGCGCAGCACGCCATGGCGGTCGGTGAGCAGCTCGCTGGTCTGCTTGCCGGCGGTGACCATCACCGGCCGTTCCGACCAGGGCAGGCTGGAATACTCGACGCGCTTGTCGCGCTGTTCTTCGTCGATGCTGGCCAGGTTCTGCTCCGAGCGCCCGTTGGACTCGACGTTCATGAACGGGTTGAGCCCGGCGAAACCGTAGCTGATCCAGTCCTTGGTGGCGGTGTCGGGCAGGCTGCCCAGCAGGGCGACGTTGAGGACGTTGGCGCCCACACCGGCCACCACCGCGACGGCCCCGAGCGGGATCTCGTAGATCTCGCGCCAGGGCTGGTAGGGCGTGTAGCGGTCATAGCGGCGGGTGACCTCGAACTCTGTGACTTCGAAGGTCTTCTGGTCATAGACCCGCACGCGGCGTTGCGGCAGTTCGAGGACACGGGGTTCGCCAGCGTCGACCTGCAGGGCGTGGTTGAGCAGCTTGCGTTCGACACGCTCCTCATGTTCGCTGCGTTGGGGCAGGTGGTTGGCGCAGCCGCCGAGGAACAGGGAGCTGCACAAGGCAGCTCCCAGGAGGCGGGTGGTACGACGCTTGGACATGTCTTCTCGATCAGCGGTTGAGGCGGGCCTTGATGAAGGCCAGCACGTCGTCGACGGCAACGGGCTGGCTCTCGGTCTCGCGGCGGTTCTTGTATTCCAGGTTGCCGTCGGCCAGGCCGCGCTCGCTGACGACGACGCGGTGAGGGATGCCGATCAGCTCCATGTCGGCGAACTTCACGCCGGGGCTGGTCTTCTTGTCGCGGTCGTCCAGCAGCACGTCGATGCCGGCAGCGGTGAGGTCCGCGTACAGCTTGTCGGTGGCTTCCTTGACGGCGGGGGTCTCGTACTTGAGCGGAACCAGAGCTACCTGGAAGGGCGCCAGGGCGTCCGGCCAGAGGATGCCGCGGTCATCGTTGTTCTGCTCGATGGCGGCGGCCACCACGCGGGAAACGCCGATGCCGTAGCAACCCATGATCAGGGTGACCGGCTTGCCGCTCTCGCCCAGTACGCTGAGGTTCATGGCCTCGCTGTACTTGGTGCCGAGCTGGAAGATGTGGCCGACTTCGATGCCGCGCTTGATCACCAGGGTGCCCTTGCCGTCGGGGCTCGGGTCGCCGGCGACGACGTTGCGCAGATCGGCGACTTCGGGCAGCGGCAGGTCGCGCTCCCAGTTGACGCCGAAGTAGTGCTTGTCATCGATGTTGGCGCCGATGACGAAGTCGCTCATCAGGGCCACGGAGCGGTCGACGATGCAGGGGATGGGCAGGTTCAGCGGGCCGAGGGAGCCAGCACCGGCGCCGATGGCGGCACGCAGTTCTTCTTCGCTGGCGAAGACCAGCGGGCTGGCGACCAGGGGCTGGTTGGCAGCCTTGATCTCGTTCAGCTCGTGGTCGCCACGGACGATCAGCGCCACCAGGGTGCCTTCCTCGGCGCCGTGGACCACCAGGGTCTTGATGGTCTTCTCGATCGGCAGGCCGAACTTCTCCACCAGAGCGGCGATGGTCTTGGTGTCGGGGGTGTCGACCAGGCGCAGCTCCTCGCGGGGGGCTTGGCGCTCCTTCTCGCGCGGTACGGCTTCGGCTTTCTCGATGTTGGCGGCGTAGTCGGAGCTGTCGCTGAAGACGATGTCGTCTTCACCGGAATCGGCCAGCACGTGGAATTCGTGGGAGCCGCTACCGCCGATGGAACCGTTGTCGGCCTGCACGGGGCGGAAGTCGAGGCCCAGGCGGGTGAAGACCTTGCAGTAGGCGCCGTACATGACGTCGTAGGTGTCCTGCAGGGAAGCCTGGGAGTCGTGGAAGGAGTAAGCGTCCTTCATGATGAATTCGCGGCCACGCATCAGGCCGAAGCGCGGACGGATCTCGTCACGGAACTTGGTCTGGATCTGATACATGTTGATGGGCAGCTGCTTGTAGCTGTTCAGCTCGTTGCGGGCGAGGTCGGTGATGACTTCTTCGTGGGTCGGGCCGACGCAGAACTCGCGACCATGGCGGTCCTTCAGGCGCAACAGCTCGGGGCCGTACTGCTCCCAGCGACCGGACTCCTGCCACAGCTCGCCGGGCTGGATGGCGGGCATCAGCACTTCCAGCGCGCCGGCGGCATTCATCTCTTCGCGGACGATGGTCTCCGCCTTGCGGAGTACCCGCAGGCCCATCGGCAACCAGGTGTAGAGGCCCGACGCCAGCTTGCGGATCATGCCGGCACGCAGCAGCAACTGGTGGCTGATCACCACGGCATCGGCGGGAGTTTCCTTGAGGGTGGAAAGCAGGTACTGACTGGTACGCATGTTTGGCCGTTTCGTCGGTTGCGATGGGTTTGAGTGGCTGGGCATTGTACGGCGCTCATCGGGGCGCGTACAGGTTGCGGGCCCAACCGCGAGAGGAGGGTGGTGATGTCTTCATTGAGTGCCCAGCAGGTGCAGGCGCTGATCCGGGAAGGGGTGCCGATGGCGGCGGATATCGACCTGCAGATCGACCACCTCGACACCCACCGTGCCTTGGCACGGGTGCCCTTCCAGCCTCGCCTGGTCCGCCCGGGCGGCACCCTGTCCGGCCCGACCATCATGGCGCTGGCCGATGCGGCGATGTATGCGGTGGTGCTGGGCAGCCTGGGGAGGGTGGAGATGGCGGTCACCAGCAACCTCAATATCAACTTCCTGGCGAAACCCAAGCCGGTTGACCTGCTGGCCGATGCTCGCATCCTGCGTTTGAGCAGGCGTCAGGCAGTGTGCGAGGTTGCGCTGTATTCGGTAGGGGCGGAGGAGGAGATGGTGGCCCATGTAACGGGCACCTATGCGCTGCCGATATGAATGACGGGACCGCGGAAAGGAAAAAGCCCGGCTAGGCCGGGCTTTTTCGTGTCGCGTACCGAAGAACCCTGTATTACAGGATGCTCAGCGGGTACTCGACGATCAGGCGAACATCTTCCAGATCATTTGACGCACCGAAGGAGCTGTCGCTGCGAACGGTTGCTTGACGAACGCGGAAGGACAGGTCCTTCGCTGCGCCATCTTGCACGACGTATTTGGCTTCGAAGTTGCGCTCCCAGCGGCCAGCGTCGCTATCGGTGATGCTGCGGTCATCGGCGCGAATAGTGGCATTGTCGCTGGTTACGTAGCGGGCCATGAAGGTGAGGCCGGGCACGCCAAAGGATGCCATGTCGATATCGTAACGAGCCTGCCAAGAGGTTTCGTCTTCAGCGTTGAAGTCTTTCACCTGGATGGAGTTAGCAAGGTAGATGGTGCCGCCGCCGTCTGCGCCATAGTCGTACCCGGTATCGCCATTACTACGCTGGTGTGCAATGGTGAACTTGTGGGCGCCCATTGTGTAAGAAGCCGCCAGGCTCCAGATGGTGTTATCGAGGCTGGAATCGTAGGTTTTCTTGTCGTAGTCAGTCTTGTAGATATTGAAGTCAAAGCCGAGAGACTGCTCGTCAGCCAGCGGAACAGTCAGGTTCACGTTGGCGTACTTCTTCTTGAATGTGTCTTCCAGGTCAGAAGCAAACAGCGAGGTGCTCAGTTGCTCAGTGATGGCATAAGTGCCGCCGTAGACATTGATCGATTTCATGCGGCCGCTGTCCCGATCGGTCTGCCACTGCTGATTCAGAGCAGTAAAGCGACCGGCGTTCAGGGTCAGGCCTTCAATTTCTTGGACGGTCAACAGAGTGCCGGTAGTGGCCTCGGGCAGCAGACGGCTGTCATCGGTTGCAAAGACCGGAAGGGCTACGAACTGGTTACCGTATTTCAGTACGGAGTTGGACACTCGTACTTTTACCGCAGCGCCTGCTTCAGAGAATTCGTCTTGGGAGCGGCCATCGCTATCCATGGGCATCTCAAGAATGCCGGCGCGACCTTTGCCGCTATCCAGCTTGATGCCCAGCAAGCCGTATGCATCAACGCCTACACCCACGGTGCCCTGGGTGAAGCCCGACTCAAAGGTGCCAATGAAACCTTGGCCCCACTCAGAGGTGTAACCTGCGGGGTTGCCGCCAACTGCGCGGTATTCAGTCGCATCACCACCGCGATGGTAATCACGGTTGATGTACAGGTTACGAGCCAGAACTTTCAGGCTGCTGTCTTCGACAAAGCCCTTGGACTCGTCCTGGGCGCTGGCGAACGCCAACTGGGTGGTACCGGCGGTCACGGCCAGGGCCAGTGCGCTCCACTTCATCACTTGCATTGTGATTGCTCCTTTGGTTTTGAAGATTCTCGCCGCTTTCTTATTTATTGAAGGCGGTTCTTTCTTTTTGTGTCGGCGCTAACTTATAGCACGACGTCTCAAGATGGCGATAGCTGGGCTCCGCTCCTTACGAAAACTTCACGGCCATGTCGCAATTCGGGTGGGCGCGTGTCGCATATTCGTAGTTCTTGCTTCAATCCCTTGGTTCTTGTTTTTCTGCGGTCGTTACAGGCACTTAGTGCAACTAGGCCTGGTGCGACGTTCGCGTCCGGAACAGGTGTACCGGAATGACCCAGTCGACCATGGCGTTGCATAAAGCAACATCCGTGCACAAACCATGCAGCCTACTCTTGTCGCTGTGAGTTTTCTGCCGGACGTGCAGGCGCTGGGTAGAAATGATAGCTGGGTATTGGTCATTCGTTCTCGATGCGACCGAAACGGCTGCTTGAGGTGTTACGAGGTAACGCCTCACTGTGGTGCGTGTGGTCGATTCTGGTGCGCAGTGGTAACTCTGCCGGTTTTGGCTGTCCCGGTCGGTGGTGGTTGGGTATTCTTCTCGCCGTTTCTTGCCCCGTTTGATGGGCTTTTGCATGACTGAGGTGAAGATCGCCATGTTCAATCTGGATCCAAGGCTTCAGCAGGATTGCCGGGTGATCGGGGACTACCCCCTTTCCCGCCTGTTGCTGATGAACGACTCGCAGTACCCCTGGTTCATCCTGGTTCCTAAGCGGGAGGAGGTCAGCGAGCTGTTCCAGTTGGACGCTGCCGATCAGCAGCAGCTCTGGAAGGAGGCTGTGTCGCTGGCTGAAGTGCTGAAGGACAGTTTCGGTGCGGACAAGATGAACGTCGCCACGCTGGGTAACGTCGTCAGTCAGCTCCACGTGCATGTGATCGCACGGCGCAGGAGCGACGCTGCCTGGCCGGCTCCTGTGTGGGGGCGTGCTCCTGCCATTCCCTACACCGAAGGGGAGGTCGCGGACCTGCTGGCACGTCTGCGCCTGGTCCTGACGGATGATTTCCGATTCGCGGAGGAGTAAGGCATGAGTCTGGAAATGCGCGTGATGGAGCTTGAGACTCGCCTGGCTTTCCAGGACGACACGATCCAGGCCCTCAATGATGAAATCGTGGCACAGCAGCGGATCGTCGAGCGGTTGCAGATGCAGGTCGCGGCGCTTGCCCGTCGGCAGGAAGAGCTGTTGAGCCAGTTCGGTGCATCCGATGGCGATGAGGCGCCGCCGCCCCATTACTGAGCTGTGTCTGTTTCGCCTCTATATAAAGAAGAAGCCCGCCGTGATGGCGGGCTTTTTCATTGGCCTGGTATTGCTCAGCGGCGGCCGGGCAGGGCGGCGATCACGTCTTCCGCCTGCAGGCCCTTGTCCCGTTGCATCACGGTGAACTCCACGCGCTGGCCTTCCACCAGGACGCGATGCCCTTCGCCACGGATGGCGCGGAAGTGGACGAAGATGTCATCGCCCGAGTCCCGGGAGATGAAGCCGAAGCCCTTGGAGGTGTTGAACCACTTCACCGTGCCGGTTTCACGGTTGCTCATGTCCTGCAGGATCGGGGTGGCCTGGGTGACTTTGCGCAGGTTCAGCAGCAGGTGCAGCGCAACGGCGAGGAAGCTCGCCAGCAGGCTCAGCAGGATGGCGGGCTTGCCGCCGATTTCCGGGATCGGTGCCAGTAGCACGGCGATCTGCACGATCACGGCGAGCACCAGCAGGGCGGAGACCGAGGCCTGGAGCTGGCTGCGGGTGCCACGTGCCCAGACGGGAAGGACCGGTGCCATCAGCAGGTTGAGCAGCCCGATCAGGGCAAGGTACAGCGCATCGGGTTGTTGCAGGTAGGGCAGGGCATCGCCGCGCAGGCTGGGAATGAAGGACAACAGGAGCGCAGCGGCGCCCGTCAGCAGATGGACGATCTTCAACATGTTCAATGGACTCACCTTGATAGGAAACGCACAACGGAAAGAGCGGGCGCGCCGGTAATCCGGTAAATGAGGTCGCGCCAGCCTATGTCTGTAACCCCACGTTATGGCGGGTTGCAGGCACCGGGCGCTATTTAACAGGAAAGACTAGGGCTACTCAAATCAAGCAGTTAGCGCGGCTTCCGGCGCACCGGGGTGGACCTGGTTGCGGCCGTTGCGCTTGGCCTGGTAGAGGGCGTCATCGGCTCGTGTGAGCAGGCTTTCCAGGTTGTCGCCCGGTTCGGCCAGGGCGATGCCGAAACTGGCAGTGATGGTGTCCAGCACCTGGTCGGTGCGACGGACTTTGACGCGCAGGGATTGGAACTTCAATCGCAGCATTTCCGCGAAGGCGCGAGCACTGGCCAACTCGTGGCAGTCGCGCAATACGACACAGAACTCCTCGCCGCCGTAGCGGGCTGCCAGGGCGCGCGGGGGCAGCAGGTCCTTGAGAAGTTGGCCGACGTGCTGGAGTACGCGGTCACCCAGGGGGTGGCCGAAGTGATCGTTGAACTGCTTGAAGTGGTCGATATCCAGCATGATCAGCGCCAGGCCCGAGGTGTTTTCGGCGAGGGCCTGTTCCAGCAGACGGGTGAACGCGTGCCGGTTGAAGACCTGGGTCAGGCTGTCCAGCGTGGCGGCCATCTGGGCTCTTTCCAGTTGCAGGCGCAGGGTGTGGATCTCGGCCTGGGCAGCGCGCAGGCGGTAGAGAAACTGCTCCTGCTGGTCGTGTATCAACTGGGTGCTCTGGTGCAGGTCGTTCAGCACGCTGGGCAGGTCGTCGATTATCGGGTCGTGCAGGGCTGCCAGGCCCGCTTCCAGGCTTTGCTGGTAAACGGTGCTGCCTGTCACGCTGCGAGTGACGTCGGTCTCTATGTCATCGACAAGTTCGATCACCTGCTGTTGGCCGGCTCGCGCTTCCTCCAGCTCGCCTCGGATGATGAAGTCGCGGAACAACTTCACTGCCGAATCAGGCGGAAAGGCATCGAAATCCTTGACGATCTTGTCCAGGCGGCGATTGAGGTCGGGCTGCTTGCCCTGGCTGTAGGTGTACCAGAGGGCGTAATGGATGGGGTTTGGCGGAATGTCATGGCGAACCATGAGCGGAACGGCCTGCTTGAGCAATTCCGCTGCCTCCCGGGTCTCCTCCGGATAGAGTTCGAGCAGCAGGGGGGATTTGGAGGGCTGGCTCATCAACAGGCACTGACAAGGAGGGGAATTGTTCGAAGCATAGTTCAGGCAGGGGGCTGTCGCCCAGCAAAAAGGCCCGGCAAGCCGGGCCTCTCGGAGGGCGGGGAGGGTCAGACAGCCAGCAGGCTGCGCAGCATCCATGCGGTCTTCTCATGAACCTGCATGCGCTGGGTCAGCAGGTCGGCGGTCGGCTCGTCGCTCACCTTGTCCAGCAGCGGGAAAATGCCGCGTGCAGTGCGAACCACGGCTTCCTGGCCCTGGACCAGTTGCTTGATCATGTCTTCCGCAGTCGGTACGCCTTCTTCTTCCTTGATGGAGGACAGGCGCGCATAGGCGGCGTAGGTGCCGGGAGCCGGGAAGCCCAGGGCGCGGATGCGCTCGGCAATGGCGTCGACGGCCAGGGCCAGTTCGTTGTACTGGCCCTCGAACATCAGGTGAAGGGTGTTGAACATCGGACCGGTAACGTTCCAGTGGAAGTTATGGGTCTTCAGGTAGAGGGTGTAAGTGTCCGCCAGCAGGCGGGAGAGGCCTTCGGCAATAGCGGCGCGGTCCTGTTCGGCGATTCCGATGTTGATTTCCATACTTCTCTCCTCAGTGGTCCAGGCCCGCTTGGGACCCGTGATCGGCAGAGACTAGCACAGGGAAATGGCGCTCCGATGCCGGCAAAAATCAATGGTTGTGATGCCTTATACCTATCGGTCTGCACCGGAAACCGGCTGCGCGGTGGGCGCTACAGTCGGGTCAGATGGGGCTCTTCGCTGAGGCAGGCATTGAATGTTTCGACCCAGTGGGCGCTGAACTGGCTGCCGGCCAGGCCGTTGATCTCCAGGATCGCACGCAGGACGGGGCGCTTGCTGAGGGTCTGGTGGGCGCGTTCGTGGGTGCGGGCGTCGAAGGTGTCGACGATGTCGAGGATCAGCGCGCCGGGTACGATCTCCGCTTCGCGCAGCCCCTTGGGGTAGCCGCTTCCGTCCGCGTGCTCCTGATGCTGAAGAATGATCTCGGCCGCTTCGTCCCACTGGGGCAGGCGTCGCAGCAGGTCGGCGCCCATCCGTGGATGCGCTTGCATCAGGCGTCGCTCCTCCCGAGTCAGGCGTTCGGCCTTGTGCAGGAGGGGGAGGGGCATCAGCGCCATGCCCAGGTCATGAAGGCATACGGCCGTGGCGAGTTGACGCGGGTCGACGGGGTGGCCGGCGCGGCGGTTCATCGCCAATGCCACCTCCAACTGGCGCTCACCCCGACCGAGCCAATAGTGCGAACGCCGCTCGGCGGCTTGCATGAGGTCGAGGAAGAACGCCAGGTCGGGGTCATCCGACAGCCCGTGGCGGGCCAGGGCGCCGGTATCGGTTACGGGCCCGGCTTGCGGAGTCGCCAGTCGGGTGTTTGGGTCCAGGCGGAACAGCAAGGCCTGGCGCATCTCCGTCTGTCGTTGCTCGGGAGCCTGGGCCAGCGCAGACAGCGCCTTGGCCAGCGGCAGGGTATCGGGCGGCAGTCCAGGCTCGCCGGCGAGTGCGCTTCTGACCAGGTCGCGCAGACGATCCAGTATCAGCAGCATGATGTCGCCAAGCAGACTGTCGAAGAGCAGTTGCCCCTCGCGCAGTTGGTCGAGGACATCTTCCAGGGCCTGGGGCAGGGCGTTGAGGCGTTCGAGGCCGACGTAGCCCAGGTTGCCCTTGAAGCTGTGGACCTGGCGGAAGAGCTGGCGCAGTCGCTCTGGATCGGCTGGCGTGCGCTCCAGGTCGATCAGCAGTTGTTCGCAGCGGTTGAAGCCCTCGTAGGCTTCCTGGCGGAAATCATCGAGGAGGTCCTGGTTGAAGTCGGCTGGGCGTTGGGTGGCCATGGCGAGGCTCCGCGTGCTCGGGGATTTGAGTATAGAAAGCCTGTGGGCGGGCGGCTGCGCGGTATCGATTAACCATATATAATCCGGCCCTTTGCCACGGTTGCGGGCCCGTGCTCGGCCTGCCGAAGCACCGGGGTGATGCGCCTCCGGTCGCCTTGTCGGCCGGTCAGGCGCTGATGGACGATATTTCCCCTCGTGCCCAGTGGCCCGACGAATTCACGACTCAGAGAAGCGAAACACGACCATGATGCGCAGCCATTATTGCGGCCAACTGAACGAGAGCCTGGACGGCCAGGAAATCACCCTTTGCGGCTGGGTTCACCGCCGTCGCGACCATGGCGGGGTCATCTTCCTTGATATCCGCGACCGTGAAGGTCTGGCCCAGGTGGTCTTCGACCCGGATCGTGCCGACACCTTCGCCAAGGCCGACCGCGTGCGCAGCGAGTACGTGGTCAAGATCACCGGCAAGGTTCGCCTGCGCCCCGAGGGTGCGCGCAACGCCAACATGGCGTCCGGTGCCATCGAGGTGCTGGGCTATGAGCTGGAAGTCCTGAACCAGGCCGAAACCCCACCCTTCCCGCTGGACGAGTACTCCGATGTGGGCGAGGAAACCCGTCTGCGCTACCGCTTCATTGATCTGCGTCGTCCGGAAATGGCCGCCAAGCTGAAGCTGCGTTCGCGCATCACCAGCAGCATCCGCCGCTACCTGGACGAGAACGGCTTCCTCGACGTCGAGACACCGATCCTCACCCGTGCCACACCGGAAGGTGCTCGCGATTACCTGGTACCCAGCCGCACCCATGCCGGCAGCTTCTTCGCCCTGCCGCAGTCGCCCCAGCTTTTCAAGCAGCTGCTGATGGTGGCGGGCTTCGACCGCTACTACCAGATCGCCAAGTGCTTCCGCGACGAGGACCTGCGTGCCGACCGTCAGCCGGAATTCACCCAGATCGACATCGAGACCAGCTTCCTCGATGAGAACGACATCATGGGCATCACCGAGACCATGATCCGCAACCTGTTCAAGGAAGTGCTGGATCTGGAGTTCGGCGAGTTCCCCCACATGACCCTGGCCGAAGCCATGCGCCGCTATGGCTCCGACAAGCCGGACCTGCGCATCCCGCTGGAGCTGGTGGACGTGGCTGATCAACTGAAGGACGTGGACTTCAAGGTCTTCTCCGGCCCGGCCAACGACCCGAAAGGCCGTGTCGCCGCCCTGCGCGTACCGGGCGGCGCGAGCATGCCCCGCAGCAAGATCGACGAGTACACCAAGTTCGTCGGCAACTACGGTGCCAAGGGCCTGGCCTACATCAAGGTCAACGAGCGCGCCAAGGGCGTCGAGGGCCTGCAGTCGCCCATCGTCAAGAACATCGCCGAGCCGAACCTGAACGTGATCCTCGATCGCGTAGGCGCGGTCGATGGTGACATCGTGTTCTTCGGTGCCGACAAGGCCAAGGTCGTCTGCGATGCCTTGGGTGCCCTGCGCATCCGCCTGGGCCACGACCTGAACCTGCTGACCTGCGAGTGGGCTCCGCTGTGGGTGGTCGACTTCCCGATGTTCGAAGAGAACGACGACGGCAGCCTCACCGCCATGCACCACCCCTTCACCTCGCCCAAGTGCAGCCCGGAAGAGCTGGAGGCCAACCCGGCCGCCGCACTGTCCCGTGCCTACGACATGGTGCTCAACGGCACCGAGCTGGGCGGTGGTTCGATCCGTATCCACGACAAGGCGATGCAGCAGGCGGTGTTCCGCGTGCTGGGCATCAGCGAAGACGAGCAGCAGGAGAAGTTCGGCTTCCTGCTGGACGCTCTCAAGTACGGTGCGCCGCCGCACGGTGGCCTGGCCTTCGGCCTGGACCGCCTGGTGATGCTGATGACCGGCGCCTCGTCGATCCGCGAAGTGATCGCCTTCCCGAAAACCCAGAGTGCCGCCTGCGTCATGACCCAGGCGCCGGGTGTCGTGGATGCCAAGGCCCTGCGCGAGCTGAACATCCGGCTGCGTGAGCAGCCCAAGGCTGAGTAACTAGAACCAACCGCGACGGCGCCCCAGGGCGCCGTCCGTCAAAGCAGAGTACGGAGTGCGTTATGGCTGGTCATTCCAAGTGGGCCAACATCAAGCACCGCAAGGGTCGGCAGGACGCCAAGCGGGGCAAGATCTTCACCAAACTGATCCGTGAGTTGACCGTGTCGGCCAAGCACGGCGGCCCGAATCCGGCGGACAACCCGCGTCTGCGCCTGGCCGTGGACAAGGCGCTGACCGCCAACATGCCGCGCGATACCATCGATCGCGCCATCGCCCGTGGTGCCGGCAACAACGATGCCGACAACATGGCCGAGCTGACCTACGAGGGTTACGCGCCCAGCGGCGTGGCCATCATCATCGAGGCCATGACCGACAACCGTAACCGCACTGCTGCGGAGGTGCGCCACGCCTTCACCAAGTGCGGGGGCAACCTGGGGACCGACGGTTCCGTCGCCTACATGTTCGACCGCAAGGGCCAGATCAGCTTCGCCCCCGGCGTCGACGAAGACACCCTGATGGAAGCGGCCCTGGAGGCCGGTGCCGAGGACGTGGAAATGGGCGAGGACGGCTCCGCCCTGGTGTCCACCAGCTTCCCCGACTTCCATGCCGTGAACGAGGCCCTGCAGGCCGCCGGGTTCAAGGGTGAGGAAGCCGAGATCGCCATGATCCCGTCCATCAGCGCTCCCATTGCCGACCTGGAGACCGCCCAGAAGGTGCTGAAGCTGATCGACATGCTCGAAGACCTTGACGACGTGCAGAACGTCTATCACAACGCCGAGATCCCCGACGAGATCATGGAGCAGTTGGACTGAGTTCCAGCCTGCGCCTGAAGCCGGAAGTCGCCTCGTGCGCTTCCGGCTTTTTTGTTGGAGGGCCGGTCCGTATACTCGCGGCTGGATAAATAGACAGTGTGCTGGTTCGCCGGCACGTGGAGAGACGGGCGGCATGACCCTGATTCTTGGTATCGACCCGGGTTCGCGCATCACCGGCTACGGTGTGGTGCGTGACACCGGGCGAGGGTGCGAGTACGTCGCTTCCGGCTGCATACGCACAGGGGCGGGCCCGCTGCAGGAGCGCCTGCAGATCGTCTTCCGTGGCGTGCGTGAAGTGATCCAGACCCACGGCCCCGTCACCATGGGCATCGAACAGGTGTTCATGGCACGTAATGCCGACTCCGCCCTCAAGCTCGGGCAGGCCCGGGGGGCTGCCATCGTGGCGGCGGTGGAGGAGGGGCTTGAGGTGGCCGAGTACACCGCCAGCCAGGTGAAGCAGGCCATTGCCGGCACCGGCGGCGCCGACAAGCAGCAGGTGCTGATGATGGTCATGCACCTGCTCAAACTGGTGCAGAAGCCACAGATCGACGCCTCCGACGCCCTGGCCATCGCCCTCTGCCATGCCCACCACCGGCAGAGCCTGATTCCCCATGGACTGGCCACCGCCAAGCGGCGCAGCGGCCGCCTGCGTTTGTAACCTCATTTAAGGACGCTCTTCGTGATCGGACGTTTGCGTGGCACCTTGGCGGAGAAACAGCCGCCGCACCTGATCCTCGACGTCAATGGCGTCGGCTACGAACTGGAAGTACCCATGACCACCCTCTACCGCTTGCCCGGCGTCGGTGAGCCCGTCACCCTGCACACCCACCTGGTGGTGCGGGAGGACGCGCACCTGCTCTACGGCTTCTACGAGCGCCGTGACCGGGAGCTGTTCCGTGAGTTGATCCGCCTCAACGGTGTTGGCCCCAAGCTGGCCTTGGCCCTCATGTCCGGGTTGGAGGTGGATGAACTGGTGCGCTGCGTGCAGGCCCAGGACACGTCCACCCTGGTGAAGATCCCTGGAGTCGGCAAGAAGACCGCCGAGCGCCTGCTGGTGGAGCTCAAGGACCGTTTCAAGGCCTGGGAGAACATGCCCACCATCGCCCCGCTCATCGTCGAGCCTGTGGCCGGGGCCGGTGTTTCCAGCGCCGAGAGCGATGCCCTCAGCGCCCTTGTCGCCCTCGGCTTCAAGCCGCAGGAAGCCAGCCGCGCCGTTGCTGCCATCAAGGAAGAGGGGTTGTCCAGCGAAGAAATGATCCGCCGCGCCCTGAAAGGAATGGTGTAAGCCCCGATGATCGAAGCCGACCGCCTGATCACTGCCAGCAGTCGCGACCGCGATGAACAGCTGGACCGTGCCATCCGCCCGCTGAGCCTGGCCGACTACATTGGCCAGCCGGTTGTGCGCGAGCAGATGGAGCTGTTCATCAAGGCCGCCAAGGGGCGGGGGGAGGCCCTGGACCATACCCTGATCTTTGGCCCGCCCGGCCTGGGCAAGACCACCCTGGCCAACATCATCGCCCACGAGATGGGCGTCTCCCTCAAGAGCACCTCCGGCCCGGTGCTGGAGCGACCCGGCGACCTGGCGGCGCTACTGACCAACCTCGAAGCGGGCGACGTGCTGTTCGTCGATGAGATCCACCGTCTCTCGCCCGTGGTCGAGGAAGTGCTCTACCCGGCGATGGAAGACTTCCAGCTCGACATCATGATCGGCGAAGGCCCGGCGGCCCGCTCCATCAAGCTCGACTTGCCGCCCTTCACTCTGGTCGGGGCCACCACCCGCGCCGGGATGCTGACCAACCCGCTGCGGGACCGCTTCGGCATCGTCCAGCGTCTGGAGTTCTACAACACCCAGGACCTCTCCACCATCGTGGCGCGCTCCGCCGGCATTCTTGGCCTGCACATCGAACCGGAGGGCGCCTTCGAGATCGCCCGCCGCGCCCGTGGCACGCCGCGTATCGCCAACCGGCTGCTGCGCCGTGTGCGGGACTTCGCCGAGGTCCGGGCTCAGGGTCAGATCACCCGCGTCATCGCCGACCAGGCGCTCAACCTGCTGGATGTGGACGAGCGTGGCTTCGACCACCAGGACCGGCGTCTACTGCTGGCGATGATCGACAAGTTCGACGGCGGCCCGGTCGGCGTGGACAGCCTCGCCGCTGCCATCAGCGAGGAGCGTCACACCATCGAGGATGTCCTGGAGCCCTACCTGATTCAGCAGGGCTACATCATGCGCACACCGCGTGGGCGGGTGGTCACCCGTCATGCCTACCTGCACTTCGGCCTGAAGTTGCCGGGCCGGCTGCTGGAGGAGCCCACGGGGGATTTGTTCACCCCGGGTGACGAATGAACATCCCAGCGGTCGAAGCGTGCGTCGGAATGGCGCAAAAACAGTTGTCGGGCCGGATTGGCAACCCTTGGAGTAAGCACTAGAGTATGCGCGCGCAAAATGAGGCCCCACTCTTCGTGCATCGGAGCCGTGTCTATTACGAGGACACCGATGCCGGAGGCATCGTCTATTACGTCAACTACCTCAAGTTCATGGAGCGGGCTCGAACCGAGTACCTGCGGAGCCTGGGCTTTGCCCAGTCCGAGCTGGTCGGGGAGAACCTGCTGTTCGTCGTGCACTCGGCCGAAGCGCGCTACCACAAGCCGGCCCGCCTGGACGATGAACTGGCCATCAGTGCCGAAGTGATCGAATTGAACCGCGCGAGCCTGAGGTTTCGTCAACAGGTGAGGCGGGTTACGGATGATGCGCTGCTCTGCGAAGGGCAGTTCCTGGTGGCCTGTGTGCGTGCCGACAGTTTGAAACCCCGGGCGATCCCCGAAGCGCTGTGTGAAGCCTTCGCCGCCGTACCGGGCCAATCCCCTGCAGGAGACTAAGCGTGGAAGCCAACGTCGTCGACCATACCTCCATGTGGAGCCTGATCAGCAACGCCAGCCTCGTGGTGCAACTGGTCATGCTCACCCTGGTGGCCGCCTCGGTCACCTCGTGGATCATGATTTTCCAGCGCAGCAACCTGCTGCGTGCGGCCAAGAAGTCCCTGGAGGCCTTCGAGGAGCGCTTCTGGTCGGGCATCGACCTGTCCAAACTGTACCGCCAGGCCGGCAGCAACCCGGACCCGGACTGCGGCGTGGAGCAGATCTTCCGTGCCGGTTTCAAGGAGTTCTCCCGCCTGCGCCAGCAGCCCGGCGTTGACCCGGACGCGGTGATGGAGGGCGTGGCCCGTGCCATGCGCGTCGCCATTTCCCGTGAAGAGGAAAAGCTCGAGCAGAGCCTGCCGTTCCTCGCCACCGTCGGCTCCACCAGCCCCTACATCGGCCTGTTCGGTACCGTCTGGGGGATCATGAACTCTTTCCGCGGCCTGGCCCAGGTTCAGCAGGCCACCCTGGCCACTGTTGCCCCCGGTATCGCTGAAGCCCTGATCGCCACCGCCATCGGCCTGTTCGCGGCGATCCCGGCGGTCATCGCCTACAACCGCTTCTCGGCCCGTGGTGAAACCCTGATCGGTCGCTACTACACCTTCGCCGACGAGTTCCAGGCCATCCTGCACCGCAAGGTGCACACCAGCGACGAGTGATAGACGCAGGCTCAACGAAAGGACAGGTTCCAAGCCATGGCCAGAAACCGCCATAAACGCAAGCCGGTCGCCGAGATGAACGTGGTGCCCTACATCGATGTGATGCTGGTACTGCTGGTCATCTTCATGGTGACGGCGCCCATGCTCAACCAGGGCGTCAAGGTCGACCTGCCCAAGGTCTCCAGCGAGGTGCTGCCGCAGGACAACAACTCCCGTGTGCTCACCATCTCCATCAAGGCTGACAAGACCTACTACTGGAACATGGGCGAGGAAGTCGACACGGATCAGGGCAAGGGCAGCGAGACCGCCACAGCACTGCCGGACCTGGTGCGCACCGTGACCGCGATCATGAGCCAGAACGCCAGTCTGGGTAAGAAGGTCCAGGTCTTCGTCCGGGGTGACAAGGCGGTCGACTATGGCTCCGTCATGGCGGTCATGGGTGGCCTGCAACAGGCCGGCGTCGGCAATGTCGGGCTGATCACCGAGGCGCCCTGATGCATCAGCAGAGCGAACGCTCCCCCTCTGAAAGCTACTTCTGGCCCACCGTTTGGGCTGTCGGGCTGCATGCGCTCATTTTCGGCATGCTCTTCGTCAGCTTCGCCTTCACCCCGGAGCTGCCGCCGGCGCGTCCCATCGTCCAGGCCACCCTGTACCAACTGAAGTCCCAGAGCCAGGCGACCACCCAGACCAACCAGAAGATCGCCGGCGAGGCCAAGAAGACTGCGGCTCCGATGTATGAAGCCGAGCAACTGGAAATGAAGAAGGCGGAAGAGCAGAAAGTGGCTGCCGCCAAGGCCGCGGAACAAAAGAAAGCCGAGGAAGCTCGAAAGGCGGCAGAAGCCAAGAAAGCAGAAGAGGCGAAGAAAGCCGAGGATGCCAAGAAGGCAGCCGAGGAAGCAGCCAAGAAGCAGCAGGCCGACATCGCCAAGAAGAAGGCCGAGGAAGAAGCCAAGAAAAAAGCCGAAGAGGAGGCCAAGAAGAAGGCCGCCGAAGAGGCGAAGAAGAAAGCGGCTGAGGACGCCAAGAAAAAGGCAGCCGAGGCAGCCAAGAAGAAAGCAGCCGAGGATGCCAAGAAAAAGGCAGCCGAAGATGCCAAGAAAAAAGCGGCGGAAGAGGCCAAACGCAAGGCGGCCCGTGACCAGAAGGCGGCTGCGTTGGCAGAGCTTCTTGGCGATAAAGCCGAGAACCAGCAGGCGCTAGCCGATGAGGTGGGTGACCAGGTGGCCGGCAGTCTGGATGACCTGATCATCAAGCTGATCAGCGAGAACTGGCAGAAGCCGCCCACCACCCGCGCCGGCATGAGTGTCGAGTTGCTGATCCAGATGCTTCCGGATGGCACCGTCACCAACGCCAGCGTGACCCGCTCCAGTGGTGATGCACCGTTCGACAGCTCCGCCGTGGCGGCGGTGCGCAACGTGGGTCGTATCCCCGAAATGCAACAATTGGATCGCGCTACCTTCGATAAGCTCTACAGGCAGCGTCGCGTCATCTTCAAACCGGAGGATTTAGGTCTGTGAACACACTGATCCGTATCGTCCTGCTCGGTCTGACCATGCTGGTCGGTACCGTTCAGGCCGCCGACCCGCTACTGATTACCGGTGGCGCCAACAGCGCCACGCCCATCGCCGTCGTTCCGTTCGGCTGGCAGGGTGGCACCGTGCTGCCGGAAGACATGTCCGAGATCATCGGCAATGACCTGCGCAACTCCGGCTACTTCGAGCCCATTCCGCGCCAGAACATGATCAGCCTGCCGACCCAGGCGGCCGAAGTGATCTACCGCGACTGGAAGGCGCTGGGTGCCCAGTACGTGCTGGTCGGTAGCATCGTGCCGGCTGCGGGTCGCCTGCAGGTGCAGTTCGCGCTGTTCAACGTCGCCACCGAACAACAGGTGTTCGCCGGAACCGTCAGCGGCTCCACCGACCAGCTGCGTGACATGGCCCACTACGTCTCCGACCAGGCTTTCGAGAAGCTCACCGGGGTGAAGGGCGCCTTCTCCACCCGCATGTTGTACGTCACCGCAGAGCGTTTCTCGGTGAACAACACCCGCTACACCCTGCAGCGCTCCGACTATGACGGCGCCCGCGCCGTGACCCTGCTGCAATCCCGCGAGCCGATCCTGTCGCCGCGTTATGCGCCGGATGGTCGTCGCATCGCCTATGTCTCGTTCGAGCAGAAGCGTCCGCGCATCTTCATCCAGCACATCGATACCGGTCGCCGCGAGCAGATCACCAACTTCGAGGGTCTCAACGGGGCGCCGGCCTGGTCGCCTGATGGCAATCGCCTGGCGTTCGTCCTGTCCAAGGACGGCAACCCGGAGATCTACGTGATGGACCTGGGCAGTCGCCAGTTGCGTCGTGTCACCAACCACATGGCCATCGACACCGAGCCCTTCTGGGGCGCCGATGGCCAGACCCTGTACTTCACCTCCGACCGTGCCGGCAAACCGCAGATCTACAAGGCCAACATCAATGGTGGGGAACCGCAGCGCGTCACCTTCGCGGGCAACTACAACGCCAACCCGAAACTCTCCGCTGACGAGAAGACCCTGGTGATGATCCACCGCCAGGATGGCTTCACCAACTTCAAGGTGGCCGCCCTCGATCTGACCCGTGCCGGGGCCGCTCCGCGCATCCTTTCCAACACCTCGCTGGACGATTCGCCCACTGTTGCCCCCAACGGCACCATGCTAATCTACGCCACCCGCCAGCAGGGCCAGGGAGTCCTGATGCTCGTGTCCACCAACGGACGCGTGCGGCTTCCAATTCCAACCGTTCAAGGCGATATCCGCGAACCGTCCTGGTCGCCGTACCTGAACTGACGCGGTGCTGATTTTTTGCTTTTTGCTAAACACACTGGGGCTCATTAGGAGTTACAAAGATGGAAATGATCAAGTTCGGTAAGTTCGCAGCGCTGGCTCTGGCCATGGCCGTAGCAGTAGGTTGCTCCTCCAAGGGCGGCGAAAACTCCGGCGAAGGCGCCGTAGATCCGAACGCTGGCTACAACGCCAACAATGGTGCTCTGGATTCCAGCCTGAGCGAAGAAGCCGCTCTGCGCGCCATCACCACCTTCTACTTCGAGTACGACAGCTCCGACCTGAAGCCGGAAGCCATGCGCGCTCTGGACGTACACGCCAAGGACCTGAAAGCCAACGGCAACCGCGTTGTCCTGGAAGGCCACACCGACGAGCGCGGCACCCGCGAGTACAACATGGCTCTGGGTGAGCGTCGTGCCAAGGCCGTTCAGCGCTACCTGGTTCTGCAGGGCGTTTCCCCGGCTCAGCTGGAGCTGGTTTCCTACGGTGAAGAGCGTCCGGTTGCCACCGGCAACGACGAGCAGTCCTGGGCTCAGAACCGTCGCGTAGAGCTGCGTAAGTAATAGCTATGCGCAAGTGCCGTCGTGCTTTGACTGTATTGGCCCTGGGTAGCCTGCCCTTCGCAGCGCTTGCCGAGGTTCCCGTGGTGGACGGAAACAACGCCGGTTACGGTGCCTATCCGCCCGCTGGTTATGGTACGAACGGCGCCTATGCCGGAACCGGGGCGCAAGCCCCGGTTTCCGCGCAAGGCGAGCTGTTCATGCAACTGCAGCAGATGCAGGAAGAGATCGGTCGCCTGCGCGGCATGGTCGAAGAACAGCAACATGAGATCCAGCAACTGAAGCAGCAGAGCCTGGAACGCTACCAGGATCTGGATAGTCGGTTGAGCACTGGCGCCGCAGGTGCCCCGGCTCCTACCCAACAGAATGCTCCCGCCGATGGCGCCATCAACGCCGTCGGCGCCCCGGCTGCTCCTGCCCAGCAACCCGCTGCGAGCAACGAGCCGGCCGACCCCGCCAAGGAAAAGCTCTACTACGAAGCCGCCTTCGACCTCATCAAAGCCAAGGACTTCGACAAGGCCAGCCAGGCCTTTACAGCGTTCCTGCGCAAATACCCCAACAGCCAGTACGCCGGTAACGCCCAGTATTGGCTCGGTGAGGTGAACCTGGCCCAGGGCGACCTGCAAGGCGCTGGCCAGGCTTTCGCCCGCGTCAGCCAGACTTACCCGCAACACGCCAAGGTGCCCGACTCGCTCTACAAGCTTGCCGATGTCGAGCAGCGCCTGGGCAACGCCGACAAGGCCAAAGGTATCCTCCGACAGGTGATCTCCCAGTACCCGGGTACCTCGGCTGCCCAACTGGCGCAGCGTGACTTGCAGCGCCTTCGCTGAGCCCGTTGCGTCCATCGAGAAACCCGCGCCCGTCGCGGGTTTTTTCGTTTAGAATCGCCGCCCCTCTTACCTGCAACGGAGGCGGATGGCCTGTTTCGCCGTCACGCCCGTGGCCCTTATGCAACAGACCCTGCGAATCACCGAGATCTTCTACTCGCTGCAGGGGGAGACGCGTACCGCCGGCTTGCCGACGGTATTCGTGCGCCTGACCGGCTGTCCCCTGCGTTGCCAGTACTGTGATACCGCCTATGCCTTCAATGGCGGGCAACTCCAGTCCCTCGACGACATCCTGGAACAAGTGGCCGCCTACCGGCCGCGCCATGTCTGCGTCACCGGGGGCGAGCCGCTGGCCCAGCCCAACTGCATCCCGCTGCTGGTGCGCCTGTGCGATGCCGGCTACGAGGTGTCCCTGGAGACCAGCGGCGCCCTCGACATCGCCGCCGTCGACACCCGCGTGAGCCGCGTGCTCGACCTCAAGACGCCCGGCTCTGCCGAAGTCGCTCGCAACCGCTACGAGAACATTGCCCAGCTCACCCCGAACGACCAGGTGAAGTTCGTCATCTGCTCCCGGGAGGACTACGACTGGGCGGTCTCCAAGCTCATCGAGTACCGCCTTGAACAGCGGGCCGGCGAGGTGCTGTTCTCTCCTAGCCACCGCCAGGTGGACGCGCGCGAGTTGGCCGACTGGATCGTGGCGGACAACCTGCCCGTCCGCCTGCAACTGCAGCTGCACAAGATTCTCTGGAACGACGAACCGGGACACTGACATGAGCGACAAGAAAGCGGTCATCCTTCTTTCCGGCGGCCTGGATTCCGCCACCGTCGTAGCCCTGGCCCGCGCCGACGGCTACGCCTGCTACACCATGAGCTTCGATTATGGCCAGCGGCACCGGGCTGAGCTGCACGCCGCCGAGCGCGTGGCTCGCCAGCTGGGCGTGGTGGAGCACAAGGTCATCGGCCTCAACCTCAACGGCATCGGCGGCTCGGCACTGACCGATGACAGCATCGCCGTTCCGGAGAGCCCCTCCGAGGGCATCCCCGTCACCTACGTACCCGCACGCAACACCGTGTTCCTCTCCCTGGCGCTGGGCTGGGCCGAGGTGCTGGGTGCGCGCAACATCTTCATCGGTGTGAATGCCGTGGATTACTCCGGCTACCCGGACTGCCGCCCGGAGTTCGTCGACGCCTTCGAACGCATGGCCAACCTCGCCACCAAGGCGGGTGTGGAAGGGCAGGGGTTCCGCATCCAGGCGCCGCTGCAGAACCTCTCCAAGGCCGAGATCATCCTGGCCGGTATAGCTCAGGGTGTGGACTACGGGCTGACCGTTTCCTGCTACCAGGCCGACGACCTGGGGCGGGCATGCGGCAGGTGCGACAGCTGCCGGCTGCGCGCCGCCGGCTTTGCGTCGGCCGGCGTGGAAGATCCGACACCCTACTTCTGAAAAAATTTCCCGAGGGGTGTTGAATTCCTGAATAAAATCAGTATTATACGCCTCGCGTTGGGTCGTTAGCTCAGTCGGTAGAGCAGTTGGCTTTTAACCAATTGGTCGTAGGTTCGAATCCTACACGACCCACCATACAAGGCCTCGATGGGGCCAACAGAAGCGGGAAGATCGAAAGGTCTTCCCGCTTTTTCGTTGTGGCGCCGCAGCCATCCACCCCGTCATTGATCTGCGCTATCATCCGCCGCCCGCGTGCCCTACCGTTGTCCGGCACGCGGTTTTACATGGCTTCCACGCTCAGGCGTCCCGCAGGTCCGCAGACATGTCCCAGCTCTCCGAACGTTTCCTCGTCCAGGCTCACTTGGCAGCCAAGCAACCCCGGCAACTGACGCCCGAAGAAGAGACCCAGCTGCGCCAGGCGATCGCCGCCGAGCTCAAGGCGCAGAATGCCGTCCTGGTGGCCCACTACTATTGCGACCCGGTGATCCAGGCGCTGGCGGAAGAGACCGGCGGCTGCGTCTCCGATTCCCTTGAGATGGCGCGCTTCGGCAACCAGCACGCTGCCCAGACCGTTGTGGTCGCTGGCGTGCGCTTCATGGGCGAGACCGCCAAGATCCTCAACCCCGAGAAGCGCGTGCTGATGCCGACTCTCGAGGCCACATGCTCCCTTGATCTGGGCTGCCCGGTGGATGAGTTCTCCGCCTTCTGCGACCAGCACCCCGAGCGCACGGTCGTCGTCTATGCCAACACCTCCGCAGCCGTGAAGGCGAGGGCGGACTGGGTCGTTACCTCCAGTTGCGCCCTGGAGATCGTCGAGAGCCTGATGGACAACGGCGAGAAGATCCTCTGGGCACCCGACCAGCACCTGGGTCGCTACATCCAGCGCGAGACCGGTGCCGACATGCTGCTGTGGGACGGTGCCTGCATCGTCCACGAGGAGTTCAAGGCCAAGCAACTCGAAGACATGAAGGCGCTCTACCCGGACGCTGCCATCCTGGTGCACCCGGAGTCGCCCGAGTCGGTCATCGAGCTGGCCGATGCCATCGGTTCCACCAGCCAGTTGATCAAGGCCGCCCAGACGCTGCCGAACAAGACCTTCATCGTCGCCACCGACCGCGGCATCTTCTACAAGATGCAGCAGCTCTGTCCGGACAAGCAGTTCATCGAAGCCCCCACCGCCGGCAATGGTGCTGCCTGCCGCAGTTGTGCCCATTGCCCGTGGATGGCCATGAACACCTTGGAACGCACCCTGCAGTGCCTGCGTGAGGGCAGCAACGAAATCTTCGTCGACGCCGCGCTCATTCCCCGCGCCGTCAAGCCGCTCAAGCGCATGCTCGATTTCACCCAGGCCGCCCGCATGAAGCTCAGCGGCAACGCTTGAGCGAACGCCCATGAAAAAGCCCGGATCAATGTCCGGGCTTTTTCGTTTCTGCGCAGGCTCAGCGCATCATCTGCTTCACCGCCTTCTGCTGCTCGATCAGCTCCTGCTGGCGCGCGTCGATGCGGGCCGCCAGGGGGAAGTTGCTGCTGGCCCGGCGCTTGGCGAAGTCCAGTTGCTCGATCGCCTGGTCGAAATCCCCCACCAGGGCGAAGTACTCGGCACGGGCCTGGTGCAGGCCGATGGTGTTGCCGGCCAGACCGCGCACCTCCGCTACCTGGTACCAGATGTCCGGGTCGTTGGCGCGGGTGCGGGCCAGATCCTCCAGCACCTTCTCGGCGTCCTGAGGCTTGTTCTGCTTCAACAGCAGGTCCGTCCGGGCCTGCTTCAGTGGGTAGCTGGCTGGGTAGAGGCCGAGCATCCGGTCCACCCGCTTCTGCGCGTCAGGCAGGCGGTTGGCGGTGATGTCCAGGTCCACCTGGGCCAGGTTGTAGGCCACCTCGTTGGGCGCCTTGGCCAGTAGCTGCGTCAGCGCCTCGCGGGCCTCGTTCAACTGGCCGGCCTTGATCTGGGCGATGGCCAGGCCGTAGCGCGCCGCGTCCAGCTTCGGATCGCTGTCCAGCATCGCGCGGAAGCGCTTGGCGGAGATGCCCGGAGTTTCCTCGAACATCAGTTGCACCCGCGCACGCATCAGCTGGTAGCGCAGGCTGTTCTCCACGCCGCCAGCGGGTAACTGCTCGGCGCGGTTGCGGGTGTCGGCGATACGGGATTCGGTCACCGGGTGGGTCAGCAGAAATTCCGGTGGCTTGGAATCGTAGCGGTACTGGCGCATCAGCCGCTCGAACATGTTTGGCATGGCGCGCGGGTCATAGCCGGCCTTTTTCAGGTTGAGCAGGCCGATGCGGTCAGCCTCCTGCTCGTTCTGGCGGGAGAAGCGCCGCTGTTCCTGGATGGCCGCTGCCTGGGTCGACATGATCGCTGCCATGCCCGCGTCACCGGCGCCGGCCGCCGCTGCGACGATGCCGGCGAGCATCGCTGCCATCACCGGGATCTGCATGCGCTGCTGGGCTTCCACGCCGCGCGCGAAATGGCGCTGGGACAAGTGCGCGAGCTCGTGAGCCATGACCGAGGCGTACTCGGCCTCGTTGGGTGCATAGAGGAACAGGCCGCCGTTGACGCCGATGATCCCGCCAGGGGCGGCGAAGGCGTTCAGTTGCGGACTTTTCAGCAGCACGAATTCCAGGCGGCGGTCCTGCAACTGGCTGGACTCGGCCAGGCGGTAGACGCTGGTTTCCACGTACTCCTTGAGCTGCGGATCGGGCAGTTGCTCCACCTGGGCGCGCAGCAGCCCCAGCCAGGCCCGGCCCAGCTTGTGTTCCTGATCGGGCGAGACGACGGAGGAGCTGGCATCCCCCAGAGAGGGCAGGTCATCGGCAATGGCCGGCGTGGCAAGGAGGCAGGCAAGCGCTAGCAGGGTAGGGCGCAACGGGTTCATGCACGGTGGCTCGTAGCGGGCAAAGGCGTAAATGTAGCTTTCATTCCGCTCGGCTGGCCAGCGCGGAGAGCGCTTCTGTATCCTAGGCGCCCTTCTGGAGATGCCCCATGACCGACGCCGTTCCCTTCGACGCCGAGCTGGATGCCAGCGGGCTCAACTGCCCCCTGCCGTTGCTCAAGGCCAAGCTCGAACTCAACCGCCTCGCCAGCGGCCAAGTCCTCAAGGTCACCGCCACCGACGCCGGTTCGCAACGCGATTTCCGCGCCTTCGCCCGCCTGGCCGGGCATGAGCTGCTGCACGAGGACGCCGCCGACGGCGTGTTCCGCTACTGGTTGCGCAAGGCCTGAGCGCCGCGTTCGAGGGATTCCGATGTTCAAGGTGCTTCGTGACTGGGTACAGCGCTACTTCTCCGATGAAGAAGCGGTGGTGCTGGCCGTCTTCCTCGTGCTGGGCTTCACCCTGGTGCTTACGCTCGGCAACATGCTCGCCCCGGTGCTGGCCGGCCTGGTGCTCGCCTTCCTGATGCAGGGGCTGGTCAACCAGTTGGAGCGCCTGCGGATGCCGGGCCCGGCGGCCGTCTGGGTGGTGTTCGCCCTGTTCATCGGCCTGCTGGCGCTGTTCCTCGTGGTGCTGCTGCCGCTGCTCTGGCAGCAGTTGAGCACGCTGTTCAACGAGCTGCCGCGCATGCTCGGCGAGTGGCAGTCGCTGCTGTTGCTGCTGCCGGAGCGCTATCCGCACCTGGTGACCGACGAGCAGGTGCTCAACGCCATCGAGGTCACCCGCAGCGAAGTCGGCAAGTTCGGTCAGTGGGCACTGACCTTCTCCCTTTCCAGCCTGCCCCTGCTGGTCAACTTGATGATCTATCTGGTGCTGGTGCCGATCCTGGTGTTCTTCTTTCTCAAGGACCGCGAGCTGATCCTGCGCTGGCTGAGTGGCTACCTGCCCCGCGAGCGGCAGTTGATGACCCGCGTGTGGAAAGAACTGCACCAGCAGATTGCCAACTACATCCGCGGCAAGGTCATCGAGATCGTCATCTGCGGTGGTGTCACCTACGTCGCCTTCGTCTCCCTCGGGCTCAACTACGCCGCACTGCTGGCGCTGCTGGTGGGGCTGTCGGTGGTGGTGCCCTATATCGGCGCCGTGGTGGTCACCGTGCCGGTGGCGTTGATCGGCCTGTTCCAGTGGGGCTGGGGCGACCAGTTCATCTACCTGATGGTCCTCCACGGCATCATCCAGGCCCTGGATGGCAACGTGCTGGTGCCGCTGCTGTTCTCCGAGGCAGTCAACCTGCACCCGGTGGCGATCATCTGCGCGGTGCTGCTGTTCGGCGGGCTGTGGGGATTCTGGGGCATCTTCTTCGCCATCCCCCTGGCCACCCTGTTCAAGGCGGTGCTGGATGCCTGGCCACGCACGTCTGCGGAGCCGGCCGGGCCTGCTCCCATCATGTGACAGGCAAAACAATGCCGCGAAGATTCGCGGCATTTTTCATGGCGGCGGGGCTCAGGCCTTGTTCAGCGCCTGCGCGGCTGCCAGCACCTCGTCGGCATGGCCCGGCACCTTCACACCGCGCCACTCCTGGCGCAGCACACCGTCCTTGTCGATCAGGAAAGTGCTGCGGTCGACGCCCAGGTACTCCTTGCCGTAGAGCTTCTTCTGGCGGATCACGTCGAACAGTTGGCACAGCGCCTCGTCCTTGTCCGAGATCAGCTCGAAGGGGAATGCCTGCTTGCACTTGAAGTTCTCATGGGACTTCAGGCCATCGCGGGAGACGCCGAAGATCACCGTGTTGGCGGCTTCGAACGCGCCGTGGCGATCACGGAAGTCCTGGCCCTCGGTGGTGCACCCCGGGGTGCTGTCCTTCGGGTAGAAGTAGATCACCACCTGCTTGCCACGCAGGTCAGACAGCTTCACTTCCACGCCACTGGTGGCGGCAGCGGTGAAATCGGCGACGGGCTGGTCGAGGCTCACGGCCATGGGAAAGCTCCTCTGTTCAGGGGTGTTGCGGACGCCACGGTTCGATCAGCGCATCCAGGTTCAACGCATCGGCGAAGTCCAGGAACTGATCGCGCAGCCAGCTGATCTGGGTGCCGGCCGGCAGCGTCACGGTGATGGTCGCGTTGAGCATCGTGCCCATGGTCTGCGGCGCCTGGTAGGTGTCGCAGGTCAGGTTCTCGATCTCCACACGGTGGTCGAGGAAGAACTGGCACAGCTCGCTGAGGATGTCCGGACGGTACACCGCGCTCACATAGGCGACGTACGGCATCGAGTTCGGACGCGGTTCCAGCAGGCCGCTGCGCACCATGTGGGTGGTGAAGTCGTGGCGCTTGGCCAGGGCCGGTACACCGGACTCCAGGCGCGCCAGCGCATCCCAGCTGCCGGAAACCTGCAGCACCAGGGCGCAGTACTCGCCGTGGCGGGTCATGCGGCTGCTGACCACGGCACAGCGGTTTTCCTGGCTGGCGCGGCAGAGCACGGTGGTCAGGTCCATCGGGTTCCGGCCAAGGGCACTGATCACGAGGAATTGTTCGCGGGGCGGGGTGGTGGACATGCAGCGTTCCTAAAGCGAGGGGAGGGCGGCGAGGCCGCGTCTATCAAAGCGGGAAGGGTAGCGAAAAGCGCCGCCAAGGGGAATGCTGGCAGGCCCCGTGTCACCTTGTGCTGGACCCAGGCCGCCAGTACCATTACCGCTCTCTTTTTCCGGCAGGAGCGGTTGCATGATTGCGGGCAGTATGGTGGCGCTTGTCACGCCCATGGACGCGCAGGGTCAACTGGACTGGGCGAGCCTGGCCAAGCTGGTGGATTTCCACCTCCAGGAAGGCACCAACGCCATAGTCGCGGTCGGCACCACGGGCGAATCGGCCACCCTGGATGTCACCGAGCACGTCGAAGTCATCCGCCGCGTGGTGGATCAGGTCAACGGCCGTATCCCGGTCATCGCCGGCACCGGCGGCAACTCCACCCGTGAGTCGGTCGAACTGACCGCCGCCGCCAAGGACGTAGGCGCCGATGCCTGCCTGCTGGTGACCCCCTACTACAACAAGCCGACCCAGGAAGGCCTGTACCAGCACTTCCGCCACATCGCCGAATCCGTCGCGATCCCCCAGATCCTCTACAACGTTCCCGGCCGCACCGTCTGCGACATGCTGCCCGAGACCGTCGAGCGCCTGGCCAAGATCGGCAACATCATCGGCATCAAGGAAGCCACCGGCGACCTCAAGCGCGGCCAGGAAGTACTGGATCGCGTCAGCAAGGACTTCCTCGTCTACTCCGGTGACGACGCCACCGCCGTCGAGCTGATGCTCATGGGCGGCAAGGGCAACATCTCCGTCACCGCCAACGTCGCCCCCCGCGAGATGGCCCAGCTCTGCGCTGCCGCCATGACTGGTGATGCCGCCACCGCGCGCGGCCTGAACGACAAGCTGATGCCGCTGCACAAGGCCCTGTTCATCGAGTCCAACCCGATCCCGGTCAAGTGGGCGCTTCACGAAATGGGCCTGATACCGGACGGCATCCGCCTGCCGCTCACCTGGCTCAGCCCCCGCTGCCACGAAACCCTGCGCCAGGCCCTGCGCCAGTCCGGCGTGCTTGCCTAACCCTTGGAGCAACAACGCATGAAGCGACTGGCCGGACTCTCCGCGCTTGCCCTGATGATCTCCAGTACCAGCGGTTGCGGCTGGCTCTGGGGCGAAAAAGGCTACTTCCGCGACCGCGGCAACGACTACCAGGAAGCGCGCCAGGCAGCGCCCATGCAGCTGCCGCCGGATGCTGACAGCAAGCGGCTCGACCCGCTGCTGCCGATCCCGGCCAACGTCGCCGACAACCGCACCGACCCCGACTACGAAGTCCCGCGCCCGCAGCCCCTGCAGGTGCGTGGCGAAGTCAGCGAGTACAGCCTGCAGAAGAGCGGCGACTCCCGCTGGGTCGTCGCCCAGCGCGTACCGGCCGAAGTCTGGCCGGTGGCCCGCCAGTTCTTTGAGGACGGCGGTTTCCGCATCGCCGACGAGCGCCCGCAGACCGGTGAGTTCAGCACCGCCTGGCAGCGCCTCGACCAGCTCTCCGCCCCCCTGGCCCGCCGCCTCGGCAGCCGCGTGAGCGGCCTGGAGCCCGACAGCGAAGTGCGTGCCCGCGTGCGCATCGAGCCCGGTGTGCAGCGCAACACCTCCGAGATCTTCATCCTCACCACCAGCCGCCCGGCTGGCAGCAGCGCCGACACCGGCTGGCCGAGCCGTTCCGACAGCCCGGGCCTGGAAGCCGCGCTGATGGACGAAATGCTCGCCACCCTGGCCCGCAGCGCCGAACAGGGCGGCTCCGTCTCCCTGCTCGCCGCCCGCGACTTCGACGCCCCCAGCCGCGTCACCCTCACCCAGGACGGCAGCGGCAACCCCGTGCTCAACCTCGGCGCCGACTTCGACCGCGGCTGGTCCAGCGTCGGCCGTGCCCTGGAGATGGGCGACGTCCGCGTCGACGACATCAACCGCAGCCTCGGCGTCTACTACATCAACCTCGCCGAGGGTGCCGAGAAGGACAAGGAGCCCGGCTTCTTCAGCCGCCTGTTCGGCAGCGCGCCGAGCAAGGAAGAGATCGAAGCCCGTGCCGAGCGCTACCAGGTCCGCCTGACCCGCGTCGGCGAGAGCGTCCAGGTCACCGTCGAGAAGGACCTCAACACCGTCGCCCCCGCTGACGTGGCGCGCCGCGTGCTGACCCTGATCCAAGAAAACCTCGGCTGACAGCCGAAACCGGGCGGCCCTCACGCCGCCCGGCATCCAATGGCCGGCCCCGTGCAGGCTGCGGAACCCGATAGGCGAAACCCCGGTTTCGCCTGTTTCGTTTGATAGAGGCGGAAAACGACATGACCACTCCCAGCACCCTGAGCCTGAAGAAGATCTATTCGGGCAAGGTCCGCGACCTGTACGAGATCGACGACAAGCGCATGCTCATGGTTGCCACCGACCGGCTCTCCGCGTTCGATGTCATTCTCGACCAGCCCATCCCCGAGAAAGGCAAGATCCTCACCGCCATCTCCAACTTCTGGTTCGACAAGCTCAGCGGCATCGTCCCCAACCACTTCACCGGTGACCGTGTCGAAGACGTCGTCCCCGCCGCCGAACTGCCCCTCGTCGAAGGCCGCGCCGTCGTCGCCAAGCGCCTCAAGCCCGTCGCCGTCGAAGCCATCGTTCGTGGCTACATCGTCGGTTCCGGCTGGAAGGAGTACCAGAAGAGCGGCACCGTCTGCGGCATCCAGTTGCCGGCCGGCCTCAAGGAAGCCTCCAAGCTGCCCCAGCCGATCTTCACCCCCTCCACCAAGGCCGCCGTCGGCGACCACGACGAGAACATCTCCTTCGAACAGTGCGAAGCCATCATCGGCAAGGAACTGGCCGCCAAGGTCCGTGACACCGCCATCGCCCTGTACAGCACCGCCGTCGAATACGCCGCCACCCGCGGCATCATCATCGCCGACACCAAGTTCGAATTCGGCATCGACGAAGACGGCACCCTGACCCTCATGGACGAAGTGCTCACCCCCGACTCCAGCCGCTTCTGGCCCGTCGAGAGCTACGTCGAAGGCAAGAACCCGCCCAGCTTCGACAAGCAGTTCGTCCGCGACTGGCTCGAGTCCACCGGCTGGAACAAGGAGCCGCCGGCCCCCGCCGTACCGGCCGACGTCGCCCAGAAGACCGCGGACAAGTACCGCGAAGCCCTCACCAAGCTCACCGCCTGAGCCGAGGGTACGCCCACCGCCTGCCGCCCCGATAACGGAGCGGCGGGCGGCTGGAAGCCCGACCTGCTGCAAGCATCTGAAACCACGCGAAAAATCGCCTCATGGGCTTCGCCATCGGCGGATGAGCTGGTATGATGCGCGCCGTTCGGGAAGATGCCGGAGTGGCCGAACGGGACGGATTCGAAATCCGTTGTGTCAGCAATGGCACCTAGGGTTCAAATCCCTATCTTCCCGCCATACACAGCAAAGCCCCTGGTTCGAGAGAGCCAGGGGCTTTGTGCTTTCCGCGCTGGTGCTTTCAGTCACCCGACTGCATCCAGGCTGGTAGATCCCGCTGGTTGTGCAGGACGCGCCACACATCGATGTGGTCCTCGCGCTCCAGATAGAACACCAGATAGGGATAGCGCCCCAGCGCCCATGAGCGCAGCCCCGGCAGGTCGAGTTCATGGGCGTACCGCGATGAGCCCGCCTCGGGATGGCGACCGATGCGCTTGTACGTTCTCTCCAGCGCGTCGATGAAGCCGAGTGCTGCCTGCTCGGTGCCTTCGCTGAGGTAGTAACTGATGGCGTCGTCGATATCCTGGTTGGCCCGTGCCCGGGGGATGATGGGCTTGGCTTTCATGCCTTGGTATTCCGGACCCGGTTGCGCAGTGCTTCGAAGTAGGTGTCGTCAGCCGGAGTGGCAGGGGATGACGAGGCGCCCTCCAGGAGCAGGTTGCGCAGGCGCTGACGATCCTGGTCCCTGCGGATCAGCTCGCGCACGTACTCACTGCTGGTGCCGTAGCCGCGCTGGCTGACCTGTTCGTCGACGAAGCTCTTGAGGCTGTCGGGCAGGGAAATGTTCATGGTGCTCATCGCGTTCACCCTTTGGCAAAAATTGCCAAAGGATCTTAGCACCGGATACCGCAGGCCAGTGTCGCAGAGCCCCGGGTCAGCCGTCGGCACCCCGGCCCCATGCCCAGCAAGGCCCCCTGGCCCGCGAGAGCCAGGGGCTTCGTGCATTCAGACATACCCGCGCGATCCTGGCGCGGGCAGGGGGCGCTGCACCAGCACCTTCATCCGGCGGATGTCCGACCAGAACAGCTCATCCGGAAACGGCCCCGGCGCCAGCGCGTCCTTCACCAGGAAGTAGCCCTCCTCGCAAACCCCCTCCACCGGCACCACCACACCCACGATGTGGTAGCAGCAGAACAGCGGATGCGGCACTTCTTCCCAGTGCAACTCCATCACCACCGTCTGTCCCAGGTTTGCCAGTGCCGTTCTGGTGTCCACGGGTTGCCCGCTCATGCTTTCCACTCCCGATGGCGCGCTGGTACGCGCAGTGTGTCGGAGGGAATGCCTCTGCGATCCGTTCGGTTATGGATGGTGCTGCAAGCATCATCAGTGCGGGCTGCAGCTTCAAGATTCTGCTGAGGGGTGGCCAAGGTGGCCTGGGCAAGGTCTTCCAGTTCCATGCTCATTCCATCACTATTCGCGGTTACGAAATTATCCATCACGCATAAATCCAAATTGGATAAATGTCATTTGGATAATGTCACATTAAATCCGAAATGGATAGATCATTTTTAGATCTAAAAATCATGATCAAATCGCGTGTCATTGAAATATTGAAAAGCTCAGAGATGCGCCTCCCGGAGTTGGAGGAGCGTACGGGCATCAATCGCTACACCTGGAACAACCTCAAGAACCCCTCCCGAAACAGGGAAATCAAAGAGAGCGAGATCCTCGCTATCGCCGAGTTGTTCCCGCAGTACCGGTGGTGGTTGCTGACTGGTGAGGTCATGCCCGAGATCGGGCAAACGAGCCCGGCCTATGACGAAGCCCATTCAGAGATGCCGTCGTCCAGCGCTGAGTAGTAACGACGGCGCCCCCAGTTCCTGAATGGCTCCGCGCTTTCCATGGGCGGCCGGAAGAATGACTCCGGCTGGCTGAAGGGCATTGTGGTGGCGCCGTTGCTGTCAATGTCACGGTGGTCCATCCTCCCGCGAATGAGCAGAGAAGACCCCCAATTCAAACTGAGAATGCCTGTCCAACTGCGCGCCCAGGTGGAGCAGGCAGCCAAGACTTCAGGTCGGTCACTGAATGCCGAGCTGGTTGCTCGCATCGAAGCCAGTTTTCTTGGCGAGTCCGCTACCGAGAAGTTGATGCCTGCCGCCAGAGCAAGGGAATTGGCACTGATGGCGAGAGCGGGATTGCCGGATGAGATTCGTAGAAGAGCGATTGAGGCCATCGCGCGTGCCGTCAGGCTGGGTCATGACGGGGTGACGGTCGATGTTGGAGACCTGGGATTGAGCTTCGGGCTCCCAGAGGCTGACCTGTCTCGCCTCATGGGTGATGTGCTGCAAGAGCTGTCTGAGGCGGGCTACAAGGCGAGCTGGGAAGAGACAGCTTCTATTGGCATCAAATTTTGAGACGGCAACGTTGAAGACGTTTTATGCAGACCGCAGGCGATAGAGCACGAGCGTTGATCAAACGGCTGGGACCGAAAAAGGCCAGCGAGCTGGGGGGAGGCAACCACGACCGCTGGCGAAGCGTCAGCAAAGGCGCGGTAAGAGTCAGCACGGAAGAGATCGACGTGCTTGTGAAGGCTTATCCCCACTACGCGCTCTGGCTGGCATGCGGGCAGATTGCACCCGAGATCGGGCAGACAAGCCCGGCCTATGACGACACCCATCCCGATTTATCGCCCTCCAGCGCTGATTGACCATGGACTGTTTCCCGCAGCTTTCCGCCCAGCGCTGCATGGCTATTGCCTCAGCGCCTGGCTTAGCCAGTCGTGTTCCCCAGCAGTTGAGACCGGACGAACGCCAGCGCATCCCTGAATAGCGGATGCCATGTTTCGCCAGGTTCATCGACAAGGGGATGCCAGAAGAACCGGAATACATGGCCGCCGTCGTCCTCCGTGCGGTGTGTCCATGCATCGGGCAGCGCCAAGCAGGGTTCGCATTGGTGGAACGCCCAGACCTGCTGCGCCGAAGGGTTGAAGAAAAGCCCGAAATCTCGAACAGCTTTGGCTCGAATCCCAGCCTCTTCAAACAGTTCTCGGATAGCTGCCGCCTGGGAGGACTCCCCTGGCTCCAGGCGGCCTTTGACCAGCTGCAAGCCAGCCAGCGGATGCTCGAAGGCAAGAACCTCCAGCCCTCCGCTCTTGCGCAGAACCACAGGGCAGGCCCTGTCCACCTCTACGCGGCTCATCGCCCCACCTCGTACTCCATCGGATAGTCGAACGGCTCCCGCTCCACCTGCTCCGGCCACAACCACTGCGCATCCACGCAACCCTGACGCTGGTAGAACAGCACCGTCTCCCGTGCCGAGTGGGAAGAGACGTACAGGCGCTGGAAGCCTTTGCGACGGGCCTCTTCAAGGCAGCGGGCAAACAGCAGGCGCCCGATGCCCCGACCACGCTCGCTGGCCTCGACGTGAAACTCCCTCAGGGGGTGGTAGCGCCCGCCGGGATCGACAGATACGCCGTCCACACAGGCGAAACCGACGACCCGCCCCTTACTGGTCGCCAGGCAGACCATGCCGCCGTTGGCCAGGGCGGCCCGCAGCGTGTCCTTCACCTCCTGGCGTTCGGCCAGGGACCAGTCGTCGATGAAGGGATCGGCGCTCTCCACCGGCTGGCCCGCCTGCAAGCGAATGACCCGATCCACCACCTGACGCCGCTCGAAGGTGAAAACGAAGTCCAGGTCTGAATCGGCTACCGGGGAGGTGTGAAGGATGATGTCCGGGGTGCTGCTCATGAGCTTCCTGCTGGTAGTCGAGGGGCGGTCGGGAATGGTAGCGCGGTGCGCCGAGTTTTACCGGGAAAGGCCAAAACCTACCCAGCCTCTCTAGAGTGCTTGTTTCGACGCAACCAGACAGCGGCGAAGGGGTGGAGGCTGGGCGCACGTAAACAGCCCGTCCGAGACATAACGGCCGATCACTCCGCCCCCAACCCCCGCAGGTACGCACAGAGCATGTCCGCCAGCGCTTCGGAGAAGGCATGGATGGCTTCGGCCGTGCGGGGCTGTTCGGAGAAGTTCTTGCCCACGGCGCCGAGGGTAGTGGTGAGCAACTGGCAGGCGAGGGCGCGTTGCTCATCGGTGGCGGCCGGCAGGGCTTCTTCGACGAAGGCGAGAAACAACCGTCTGGCGTAGGCCTTGGCCTCCCTGGCTTCCGGTGCGTCGCGGTAGAGCGGGGCGGCGTCGTTGAGGGCGGTGCGCATGTCCGCCTCTTCGCATTCCGACTGGACGAAGGCCTGCACCAGATAGCGCAGGCGGGCCAGCGGAGGCTGCTCGCGGTCTTCGAGGATCTGCCGCAGCAGGCCGGTGGTGCGCTGCCACTCGTCACTCTGCAGGCGGAACAGGATGGCCGCCTTGTTGGGGAAGTACTGGTACAGCGAGCCGATGCTCACCCCGGCGCGTTCGGCGACCCGGGCAGTGGTGAAGCGCGCCGCGCCCTCCTTCTGCAAAACCTGAATAGCAGCGTCGAGGATGCTCGCCACCAGTTCGGTGGAACGGGCCTGCTGGGGCTCCTTGCGCGTGGCGATGCGCGGGTTTCGGCGTTCGGGCATGAGGGCTCGGCGGAATGCGAATGGGTGAATGTGACTAAATCGTCGCATTATATTCAGGCGCAACACAGCGCTCAACCTGACCCACGGAGTCGCCATGACCACCCTCACCACCGCCCCCCTTGCTTCCCTGCTGGACAGCCTGTTCCAGCAGGCCGACGCCCTGTCCGTCGACGACCATCCCGCCCTGGCCGGGCTGGACGGCGCGGCCCTGGCCCGGCTCATGCACAGCAAGACCGACTACCTGGAGCTGTATGCCCAGTTGCGCGACCTGCCGCTGCCGGTCTCGCGGGAGACCGGGCGCCTGCTGTACATGCTGGCCCGCAGCAGCGGCGCCCGGCAGATCGTCGAGTTCGGCACCTCGTTCGGTATCTCCACCCTGCACCTGGCGGCCGCCCTGCGGGACAACGGTGGCGGCCGGTTGATCACCTGCGAGTTCGAGCCCGGCAAGGTGGCGCGGGCGCGGGGCAACCTGGAGGTCGGCGGCCTGCTGGACCTGGTGGAGATCCGCCGGGGTGATGCCCTGCAGACCCTGCGCACGGGCCTGCCCGAGTCGGTCGACCTGCTCCTGCTGGACGGTGCCAAGGCGCTGTACCCCGAGGTGCTGGCGCTGGTGGAGCCACACCTGCGGGTGGGGGCGCTGGTGATTGCCGACAACGCCGACCACAGCCCTGAGTACCTGGCTCGCGTCCGCGCGCCCGGTAATGGCTACCTGTCGGTGCCTTTTGGCGGCGACGTGGAGTTGTCCGTGTGGCTGGGTTGAGGCGGAGTGTGGGCGCCGGGCCTTGATGCGGAATGCAGGTGTCAAATTGCTGGCAGATTGCTGGCAAATAATCGGCGTTTCGTTGTCGTTTAAGGCCCTTTGCGCCTTTTTGTATCAAAAAAGCGACAGATTTCACTAAACCGGCCACTCTCCCGGAGAACCCCGGCTACACCGTCCAGTCTAGGTTCGAGGCCGTCCGAAGGATGCCGTACGGACAATGGCATTGCGCCATTCCCAGGCCTGCCTAAAGCCACTTCAAATGGATTGGAGTCAACATGAAGAACAACGTCAAACGTGTTGCCGGTTCACTCGCATTCGCCCTCTCCACCGCCGCCCTGGCGAGCCCTGGCTCGGAAGCCGAGCAGTTCAAGGAATACTGGAGCCCCGGCAAGCCCAATGCCGCCATCTGCAACTCGCCGCTCCTGGTGGGCACGCCCCTGGGGCTGCCGCGCTGCATGCAGGCACGCAACGTGTTCGCACGGCTGCAGGCCCTGGAAGACATCGCCAGCCTCAACGAGGGCAATCGCGCGGCCGGCCGACCGGGCTACCAGGCTTCCATCGACTACGTGAAGCGCACCCTGCAGAAGGCCGGCTACAAGGTCACGGTGCAGCCGTTCCCCTTCACCGCCTTCTACCCCAAGGGGCCGGGCACCCTGAGCGCCGTGGCGCCCGCCCCGGGCAGCTACGTGTGGGAGACCGACTTCAACTACCTCTCCCAGACCGAGGCCGGTGACATCAGCGCCCCGGTGGTGCCGGTGGACCTGGCCCTGGGCGCCGGCAACACCAGCAGCAGCGGCTGCGAGTCGGAAGACTTCGCCAACTTCCCCAGCGGTGCCATCGCCCTGGTCCAGCGCGGCACCTGCAGCTTCGAAGTCAAGGCAGAGAACGCTGCCGCCGCCGGGGCAGCGGGCGTGATCATCTTCAACCAAGGCAACACCGACGAGCGCAAGGGCCTGGAGAACGTCACCCTCGGCGACGGCTACGAAGGCGGCGTGCCGGTAATGTTCGCCACCTACGACAACGGCGTGGCCTGGTCGCAGACCCCGGGCCTGCAACTGCGCATGGTGGTGGACGTGGTGCGCGAGAAGACCCAGACCTACAACGTGGTCGCCGAGACCCGCTACGGCAACCCGAACAATGTGGTGATGGCCGGCGCCCACCTGGACTCAGTGTTCGAAGGCCCGGGCATCAACGACAACGGCTCCGGCAGCGCCGCCTTGCTGGAAATGGCCGTGCTGCTGCGCAAAGCCTACCCGCTGAACAAGGTGCGTTTCGCCTGGTGGGGCGCGGAGGAGGCCGGGCTGGTGGGCTCGACCTACTACGTGAACAACCTCACCGCCGAGGAGAAGAAGAAGATCAAGGCCTATCTCAACTTCGACATGATCGGTTCGCCCAACTACGCCAACCAGATCTACGACGGTGACGGCTCGTCCTTCGGCCTGCAGGGCCCGCCCGGCTCCGGCGCCATCGAGCGCCTGTTCGAGGCCTACTTCAAGCTGCGCAACCAGGCCAGTGAAGGCACCGAGATCGACTTCCGCTCCGACTATGCGAAGTTCTTCGAGGACGGCATTCCCTTCGGCGGCCTGTTCACCGGCGCCGAGGACATCAAGACCCCCGAGCAGGCGCAGAAGTACGGTGGTGCTGCCGGCAAGCCGTTCGATCCGTGCTACCACAACGCCTGCGACAGCACCGCCAACATCAGCCTTGAGGCCCTGGAATTGCACGCCGACGCCATGGCCTTCGTCACCAGCTGGCTGTCCATCTCCACCAAGGTGATCGACGACGAGATCGCCGCTGCGAAGGCCGCTGGCGGCGGCAAGGCCCTGCTGCGCTCCCAGAGCGTTCGCCAGAGCGACCGCTGGGGTTCGGACTACGTGCGCTGATCCCCGCTGTTCCCTTGCGCCGGTGGCCTCGGCGCAAGGGCTTCTCCCGGTTGACGACGTTTCCTTTCTCGAAATACTGTATGCATGAACAGTATTCGGAGAATCCGCCATGGGGACTGTCCGCATCATCGGCCGCCTCGGCCCCTCGTACGCCACCCTGCCGCTCTACACCCTCGCCCTTGACCAGGGCGCCCAGCAGCCGGTCCGCCTGCACCTGGCGCGCAGCGCGCCGCTGGACGACCTGCTTGGTGTCGATATCCCACAGACTTTCAGCCTGCGCCTGGAGGACGACAGCATGAGCGCCATCGGCCTGTACGCCGGGGACATCCTCATGGCCGACCGCTCCTTGCAGCCGGGTGACGGCAGCCTGGTGGTGGTGGTGATCGAAGGGGACTTCTGCATCCGCCGGCTGTGCCTGGAAAGCGGCCAGCAGGTGCTGCGCGCCGCCAGCGAGGGTTACTCGCCGGTGACGCTCGCACCAGGCGAGGCGTGGCGGGTTCGCGGCGTGGTGACCCACAGCTTCCGCCGGCCCTGAGCCAGGGATGCCCAGGGCCGCACGGGGTCAGTGCAGAAGCTGGCGCCGCTTGCCAGGCTTGCCGGGCTTGCGTGGTTGGGCCGCCTGGCGTGGCGCTCGGGTGGTGGGATGGTGGTGGTGATGGGTGAGGCGCAACATGCCCCACAACATGGCCACTGCGACCAGCAGCCAGCCCAGGACCAACAGCACGATAAAGACTTCAGGACTCATAACAACCGCCTTGGCACCCGCGTGTGGGCGCCTGCTGGAAAGTCTAGTCCGCGCCGCTTCGCCGGGTGTGTCGGGGCATGGCCTCCGGTCGGCAGGTGACAGGGCATTCGTCGGATGGCGCCAGGCCACCTCATGCAGATTGGGCAGCCCGATGGGCGGAAAGTGCAGGTCGCTTGGTCGGGCGCGCTACTGGCAGAAGCGTTCGACGTTCTGCCGGGCCTTCTCCGTCGGCGCGTTGCGCTGCTGCTCGCGCCAGAACTGGCATTGCGGGCTCTGCGCGCGGTCACGGGCCTCCGCCCGTTCGTTGTCGCGCTGCTGGGCGGCGTCCAGCCGCTCCTGGTAGTGCTGGAACATCTCGCTGCCCTTGTCCGCCTGGGGCGCCGGTGCATCGGCTGGCGGAATGGAGGGGAGGGCGGCACGCCCCGGCGCCTGGCTCCAGGCCTGGGCCACCACTGCCTGGTAGCCGAGCCAGGCGGTGGCCACCAGGGCGACCGCGCCGAGCCAGATGCCCAGTGCGATGCACAGCACCAGTTGCAGCGGGGAATAGGCGATACGCAGGGGCGGGCGGGTGCGGCGGGTCATGTCGATCTCCTTCTGGATGGGCGCAAGGCTAGCCGGTCAGGCCACCTGCAGCACCTCGTACACCTGGCGCGCGCCCGCGGGGGCGACCACCACCTCGTCACCCTCGCGCTTGCCCAGCAGGGCCTGGCCCAGGGGCGCGCGCGGGGTGATCACGGTCACCTCGGCACCCTCGGCCTGGACCTGCAGGCCGGCCGCCTCCGGGCCGAGGAACAGCCAGCGCTCGCCGCCCTGTTCGTCCCCCAGGCACACCAGCGCACCCAGGGCGATGCCGCGCTCCGGGTCGTAGGGCCGCAGCACCAGCGCCTCGTACAGGCCTATCGCCTGGCGGATCTCCGCCGCGCGGCGGGCCTGCCCGGTGGCCAGGTAGGACGCCTCCAGGCCGAGGGTGTCGTACTTGTTCTCGGCGATGTTCTCCTCGTGGGTCGCCGTCTCGTAGGCGGTCTGGGCCGCCCGTTGCAGCAGCTGCAGGTCGTCGGCCAGGCGGTCGAGGATGAGGCGGAGCAGGTGGGCTTTGTCCATGGTCGGTCCGGTTCGCGTGGGTGGGCCATTCTACGTCCTGGCGCCTGGCTGTCGATCCGCCCGCAGGCAGTCGCAGTGTGTGATAAAGCAGCATTGGTGATGTATATTGATGCTATCGCACGGAGGAATGCCATGAGCGCGCTGACCCGCCCCCACCTCGATCCCGACGCCGTCCTGGCCAAGGCCCTGCTCAACACCCGCGAGCAACTGGGGCTGACCCGCCAGCAACTGGCCGACATCGTCGGCGTCCACCGCACCGTCGTCACCCGCTGGGCCGACGCCGGCAGCATCCGCCCGCAGAGCAAGACCGGTGAACTGGCGCTGCTGGTGATCCGCATCTACCGCGCCCTGTTCGCGCTGTTCGGCGGCAACCTCGAGGACATGCGCCACTTCCTGCGCACCGAGAACCGTCACCTCGGTGGCGTGCCCCTGGAGCTGATGGGGCAGGTGCAGGGGCTGGTGCGGGTGGTGGAGTACCTCGACGCCATTCGCGGCAAGGTCTGAGGATTCAAGCGCATGGAAATGGACATCTGGAGCGCATGCGACGGCGAACGCCACATCGCCCCCCTGCGCGGGCGCGTGGTGCGCCTGGTGGAGAGCCAGGAGCAGGTGGCGACCCTGCAACTGGTGGACAACCTTGCCGAACAGGCCCTGCTGGAAGAACTGATCGAGACCAGCAAACCGCCCCTGCCGCGCAGCGCCGAGCCGCTGCACTACCTGCTCAAGACCCCGTTCCGCTACCCGCCGCTGCGCTGGGGCTCGCGCTTCGGCACGGTGCACGAGCCCAGCCTGTTCTACGCCGCCGCGCGCCTGGAGACGGCCATGGCCGAAGGCGCCTTCTACCGCTTCGTGCTGTGGAGCGGCATGGCCACCCCACCGCCCAGCGGGCGCATCCTCTCGGAGCACGCTTCCTTCGAGGCGCGCTTCCAGGTGGAGCGCGGCGTGAGCCTGCAGAACCCGCCGTTCGATGCCTACCCGGCGCTGGTCGAACGCCGCGACTACCGCGCCACCCAGGCCCTGGGAGCTGCCATGCGCGCCGCCGGGGTCGAAGCCTTCGAATACCGTTCCGCCCGCTGCCCGCAGCAGGGGCTGAACATCGCCCTGTTCACCCCCGACGCCTTCACCGAACGGCGCCCGCGCAACCTCACCCCCTGGTTCTGCGAAACCACCGCCGACTACGTCGCCTACAAGCACGCCCAGGCGCCGGACCAGCCCCGCCTGTTCCGCCGCGAAGCCTTCCTGGTGGACGGCGTCATCCCCCAGCCGGCGTGACCCGAAATGGGCCCTCCAGACTCCCGCCAAACGCCCTGAAACAGGGCGTTCGCGCGGGGGCGTGAACGCAGTTGTGCACACTCGCGAAGCACCCTGTCATTTGGCAGTCAAAAACGCGCGCAACCATTTGATTTTTCGTCTTGTCAATCTAAAACAATGAAAAATAAGGACTTTTTCAACTGGTGAAAAAATCGCCAATTTGTCTGGAGCGCCCATTCCATCAGGCTCCGGAAGAAGTGTGAGCACGTTTTTCACAAAGTTATCCACAGCTTCTGTGGATTGTCCCAAGGCGGCCCTCTAGAACGCCGACTGTGGATATTGGCAAGTCTTTACCTGTGGGAAAAAAGGAGTAGAGTGGCGCGCCTTCTCGGCTTCCCCTGCCTTTCAATGAAGTTTCGCACTCCCGCCGTCGACCCTTCCCGCACTGATGACCAGCGCCTGCCGCTGCGCGTCGCCCTGTGGCTGCTGGACAGCCCGCGCCTGAGCCAGGCTGACAGCGTCAAGCGCATCGCCGGCCGCCTGCTCAAGCAGCCCGCCCGTCAGGGCGTGGTCGCCGCCCAGAGCCGCCTCGGGCAGATGCTCTGCCGGGACTGTGGCAACACCCGCGACCGCCGCATCGGCCTCGACCTGCTGCGTCAGGCCGCCCGTGCCGGCGACCGCCGCGCCCAGCTCGAACTGGGGCGCCTCTACACCCAGCCGCGTACCCAGGAACTGCAGCAGGCCCGCCACTGGCTGGAACAGGCCGCCGCCCAGGGTTCCCATGAGGCCAGCCGCCTGCTGACCCGCCTGCCCCAGGCCTGACCGCCCCAAAGGCGCTGGGTATACTGCCCGGCACCCTGCCGCGGAGCCCTCCATGCCACTCGATCTGCCCAACCTGCTGCTTGGCCTGCTGCTGGCCGCCGCGCCGCTGCTCGGCCTGGCCTGGCGCCAGCAACGCCGGGTCACTGCCCTGGAGGCCGAGCGCCTGGTGCTGGACGAGCGCCTGGCCACTGCCCAACTGGCCCAGGACGGCCTCGCCGCCCAGTTGGAGGACTGCCGGGCGGAAGTGCGGGAACTGAACCAGTTCAACGCCGACCAGCAGGCCGAACTGGCTGCCCTGCGCCGCGAGTCCGAACTGCTGGCCGTGGAGCGCCGCGCCGCCCGTGAAGCCGTCGCCGGCTGGAACGACGAGCGCGCCAGCAAGGACGCCGAGCTGCGCCGCCTCGACAGCGAACGCGCCGCCCTGGCTGCCGAATTGCGTGAGCAGCAGGAGGCCCACGCCCAGCGCCTGGCCGACCTGCAGGCCGCCCGCGACGACCTGCGAGCCCAGTTCGCCGAACTGGCTGGGCGCATCTTCGACGAGCGCGAGCAGCGCTTCGCCGAAACCAGCCAACAGCGCCTCGGCCAGTTGCTCGACCCGCTCAAGGAGCGCATCCAGGCCTTCGAGAAGCGCGTCGAGGAGAGTTATCAACAGGAGGCGCGCGAGCGCTTTTCCCTCGGCCGCGAACTGGAGCGCCTGCAACAGCTCAACCAGCGCCTCGGCGACGAAGCCACCAACCTCACCCGCGCCCTCAAGGGTCAGAAGACCCAGGGCAACTGGGGCGAGCTGGTGCTGGAGCGGGTGCTGGAGCACGCCGGCCTGGAGAAGGGCCGCGAGTACCGAACCCAGGTCAGCCTCAACAGCCCCGACGGCCAGCGCTTCCAGCCGGACGTGCTGATCCAGCTTCCCGGCGACAAGCAGGTGGTGGTGGACGCCAAGGTCAGCCTCACCGCCTACCAGAGCTACCTCACCGCCGAGGACGAGAACGCCCGCCTCCAGGCCCTCAAGGCCCACGTCGGCTCCCTGCGTGGCCACCTCAAGGGCCTCTCGGTAAAGGACTACCAGCGCCTGGAAGGGCTCCACAGCCTGGACTTCGTGCTGCTCTTCGTCCCCATCGAAGCCGCCTTCGCCGCCGCCTTGCAGGCCGACCCCGGCCTGTTCCAGGAAGCCTTCGACCAGCATATCGTCATCGTCAGCCCCACCACACTGCTGGCCACCCTGCGGGTGATCGACAGCCTCTGGCGCCAGGAACGGCAGACCCAGAACGCCCGCGAGATCGCCGAGCGCGCCGGGGCGCTGTACGACAAGTTCGTCGCTTTCATCCAGGACCTGGACGAGATGGGCAGCCGCCTGCAGCAACTGGACAAGGCCTACGCCGCTGCCCGCAACAAGCTGGTGGACGGGCGCGGCAACCTCATTTCCCGCGCCGAGAACCTCAAGCTGCTGGGCGCCCGCGCCAGCAAGAGCCTCGCCCCCGACCTGCTGGAGCAGGCAGCGGGGTGGGGGGATGAGGACGAGGGGCGGGAATAGGTGGTAGGCGGTTTAGGAAACCCAAAAAACCACCTGAATTGTCATCGCGACGTTAAGAACAGGCTCGTGCGCAAAATGTTCATTTACCGTGTCTTTCGCCTTTTTGCCTTGTGCTGACCGTCTCGCCCACGTTTTTAGAGGTGCCCCTTGGGGACTGAGTTTGCAGGCATCTGTTTTCATGGAGGAGATTATCCATCTGTGCCTGATGTGTTTGCCATGTTAATAGATAGAGCTTAGATCAAAGATCTCTATGCGTTTGCATATTAATTACGCCTATGATTTTTCCTAGTTTTTCAGAGAAATGAGATTTCTCTCCGTGAGTCATGACTAGGTGTTTAGTGGCTCGGGTCATTCCGACATAAAGTAGTCTGGCTTCTTCTGTACGTGAGTCTTCGTATTTGGCAGGCATTCCTACTGCTGGGATACAGACAAGTGGGAATTCCAATCCTTTGCTGGCATGCATGGTAAGTAAGCTAACTCCATCTTGATCTTTGTTGCTCTTGATTGGGATGGCTTTTTTTTGGCAGATATTTTTAATCTGTTCGGCCATATAGTTCCAGCGATAGATGATGCTCATGTCTCGCCAAGGCATGCCAGCCTGCTGATGCTCTATCAAAATGTCGGCTATCTTTTCATACTCTTTATAAAGGGTGGGCAGCCTGATCAATAGAGGTAATGGTCCGCGAAGCCCGGCTCCGACAGGCTCTATGACAGGTGGTTGGTCTTCATCTTGATTATCTGGATGTAGCAATTCTTCTGCAAAGGCTTTGGCTACTGTAAGGATCTCTATGGTGTTCCGGTAGTTCAGCTTGAGGATGGTGGTGCGCCCTCTGGCTTGAATGCCCAATTGCGAGAATACGATTTTTTTCTTTTTCTGGTAAATAGACTGAGCGTCGTCGTAGAGAACAAGTAGCGCGTTACTCTCTGGGTTGATCATTTGAAGAACTAATTTGAGCCATGAGTCTTCAAAGTCATGCCCCTCATCAATGAGGATCGCATCATATTGGCCGCCGGGTATAAGCCCACGATCCACATTCCGGATAACCAGCTCTACACAATCAGAATAAAACTGTTTTTTCCCCTCGGGGGTCTTGTCGTTTTTGCTTTTTGGCAGGTCGATACCGTAAGCATTAAGCTGGCGATAACACCATTGGTGGAAATTCATGGCGTGAATTTTCTCGCCTAAGCCTCTGCTGCTCATGCTTTGCTCTAATGTTTCAGCCAGCTTACGGTTGAAGCAAAGAATAAGAATCGGCTTTTTGACCAGGGGAGCCAAATATTGGGCTCTATAGCCCAATATCATGGTTTTTCCTGAGCCGGCTACGCCATGAATAATGCGGTGGCCCTCCCCTAAACTGCGGGCAAGTTGCTCTTGCTGAATATCCATGATTTTCAGGATGTCCGGAAGCTCTGCTATTGGATCGTCATGCTCATTAGCAAATAGATCCCGCTGCTCGGGGACACGAATCTCTGGGAAAATGTGCCAGCGGATACGGTCAATCTGCGGCAAACTGATCGTTCCACGCATTTTATACTGGAACATCTCCCACAAGCGCTGTTGAAAAAGTTCGGCATCAACCCGTTCTGTCATTTCATCTTTACAGATGACACAGTGCTCAGGAATCGCTCCGGATAATTCAGCATCATCGAACTGCTTCCGTGTGATATTTGTTAAGACAACGCCGAAAGCATAAGGAAACATCAATTTCCCTTGCCTGTGCCCACCTGAAAAAACGAGCAGAGGGTCTCTCTCTAATAGGTTTGTGATCGAGAAAATATGGTTTCTGGCTTGCCTAAGGGGGTTTTTTTCTTTGACGAGGCCGCGCTCAGTTATCAGCGTTGCGTACTCTTTATCAAGGCCGGTAATGGTTTCTGTTTTCCAGTCTTTAACCTCCAATATTAATAGCCCACGACCAGGATGAAGAATAATGAAGTCAGGGTGGAGGCTTTTATTTCCGACAGGCACGTCATACCAACACCAGTAGTCGTCATCTAGCTTGGCCTCTAAGATACGGGCAAGCCGTTTCTCTCCAAGCGTCATTCGAGATAAGCAGCTATTTAATGTAGGGATTAAAGTGGCCATGGCTTTTCCTTAAGCAACCTTTAGATGTGCGAGTGGCGGGGATTACTGCTGCTCTTTCTTGATGAGTTTTTCTATGGATTTCGGTGATTTCCCCAATATCTTTGCAACGGTGTCAATGGGCGTGCCCCTGTTGATTAGCTCAACGATTAATGTATCTTTTTGTTCGCGCTCAATTTTTATGGCATCTCTAGCGTTTTTAATGGCTTCTTTGGCAGTCGCTTTCTCTTCCTTTCTGACACGCTCGATCACCTGATAGGTGGGTACATACTTAAGGCTTGCCTCAAGCTTATTCATGAGCCCGATGGCCTTGAAACTCAAGTAAGTGGTGGGTGTAATAATAAGATGGTCTTCCAGGGTGATATCCAGAATGCGTCCGACTTGAATCAGGCGGTCCGTGACATCTTCATCGTTATTCGAAGGGGTGACGACACCGCTGGGGTGGTTATGAATGGCAATCACCCGTGTTGCATTTTTCATCACTGCAATACGGAATACATTCATCGGCTCAATAACCGTTGCCCTTACACTCCCAAGACTTACCAGTTCAATATAAAGAATGTACCCGGCAGTGTTTAGGCCGATGATCCAGAAGTGTTCTTTTTCCTGATCGATTTTGTTTTCACGTAATAAAATACGCTGCATGAT